>JACCYN010000200.1 GCA_013696465.1 Pyrinomonadaceae bacterium | reverse complement strand
ATCGCGCGCGTGATTCCCGGCTTCGACGATTACAACCGCCGCGTGCGCGCCCCCAACGGCTTCTATCTTCCGAACGCCGCGCGCGAAGGTGAATTCCGAACGGCGACGGGGCGCGCCAACTTCACCGTCCACAAAATCCCCCCGCAAGAACTCGCGCCCGGACAGCTTTTGATGATGACGATTCGCAGCCACGATCAATTCAACACGACGATCTACGGCTTGGACGACCGCTATCGCGGCATTCGCAACGAACGCCGCGTCGTGTTGCTCAACCGCGAAGACATGGAGGAAGCGAATCTTAAAGAAAGTGATGTGGTTGATCTCATCAGCCACTTTGAGGGTGAGGAACGCATCGCGCGCCGCTTTATCGTCGTGCCTTACGAGATTCCGCGACGCTCTGCGGCGACCTACTTCCCGGAAGCCAACGTGCTCGTGCCCATCGGAAGCGTCGCCGAGCGGAGCAACACGCCCGCGTCGAAATCTGTTGTGATCAGTTTGCGCCGCACGGAGAGTTGATCGAACTCAAAGGATCACAGCATCATGCTTTCAAACCTAGAAAACATTAGACAAGGAAGGGAAAGAAAAGTGGGAACCGCAAACTCTATCGCTCGAACGAAGAAGAAAGATTCGATGCAACACGTCGCAGCAGACGCGGCGTTTATGACGACCTTGTTCGTCAACCTCTACATGATCGGCACGAGGGATTCGTGGGTGCTCGTTGACACGGGATTGCCCAAGCAAGGATGGCGCGTGCGTGCCGCCGCCGAAGAACGTTTCGGCAAGGGCGCGCGCCCTTCGGCGATCATTTTGACGCACGGGCATTTTGATCACGCTGGCAACGCGCTCGACTTGGCCGAAGAATGGGACGTGCCCATCTACGCGCACGAACTTGAGATGCCGTATCTTACGGGCAAATCCGATTACCCGCCGCAAGACCCGACCGTAGGTGGCGCGCTCGCCGAGATGTCGCGCCTCTTCCCGCATTCCGGCTACGACTTCGGGAGCCGTGTGCAAGCGTTGCCGCACGACGGAAGCGTGCCGGGATTTCCCGAATGGCGCGTGCTGCACACGCCGGGACACACTTCGGGTCACG
Source organism: Pyrinomonadaceae bacterium (assembly GCA_013696465.1). Taxonomy (GTDB): domain Bacteria; phylum Acidobacteriota; class Blastocatellia; order Pyrinomonadales; family Pyrinomonadaceae; genus JACCYN01. Next base: position 19,658 of record JACCYN010000200.1, on the reverse strand, counting down.
TCTCTCTGTTCCGCGAGCGCGACCGCGTGCTCTTGGCGGCCGACGCGCTGGCGACCGTCAACCAAGAGTCGGTCGTCACACTCATCACGCTTGAGCGCGAATTGCGCCAACCGCCCGCCACGTTTACGACCGATTGGGGAGCGGCGCGTCGCTCCATTGAGCAGTTGGCCGAACTTCGCCCACGGGTGATCGCCGCCGGACACGGTTTGCCGATCACAGACAACGCGGCAACGCGGTTGGAGACTTTCGCCGCGACGTTCGCTCCGCCGCCGAAGGGCAGGTACGTCCGCACGCCCGCCCGCACAAACGAAAACGGGGTCGTTGAGTTGCCGCCGCCCGTGCCTGACCCCGTGCGGAAAGTTCTTGTCGGCGCTGCGCTCGTCGCCGGAGCGGGCACGATGTTGTTCGCCCTTTCGCGTCGTAGTCGTCCACGCCGCCGCCCGACCGCAAAGCGTAGTAAACGCGCTCTCCGACGCGTGGACGCTTCTAAATTCAACGGGAGGTGAAGCGATGAAGCGCGTGTTTGTTCTCAGCTTTGTTTGCGCCGCGTTGTGCGCGCTCGCGTGCAGCGCGCCGCCATCGGGCAGGGGCGCGGGCGAAATCGAAACGGCGCAAGGCACGTCTGAAAATAGAAACGGCGGAAGCGGCGCGAACAATTCAGGCGGCGCGGTGCAGTTCCGCGTCGAGACGGTTGCGAACAATCTCGAAGTGCCGTGGGCGATTGCTTTCGCGCCCGATAATCGCATTCTCTTTACGGAGCGCGGGGGGCGTGTGCGCGTGATCGAAGCGGGCAAGTTGCGCCCGCAACCCATCCATGTAATCGCGGACGTTGAACCTTCGGGCGAAAGCGGCTTGATGGATTTAACTTTGCATCCGCGCTTCAGCGAAAACCGTCTTCTGTATCTTGCTTACGCTTATCGCGGCGATGGCGGTCAGCGCGTGCGCGTCGTCCGCTTCCGCGAAGCGAATAACAGTTTCACCGATTCGCGCGTGATCGTCGAGAACATTCCGGCGGCGCGCAACCACGCGGGCACGCGCGTGCGCTTCGGCCCCGACGGCAAACTCTACATCACCACAGGCGACGCGACCGATAGCAACCTCGCGCCGAATCTCTCATCGCTCGCCGGAAAAACCCTGCGCTTAAACGACGAGGGCAGCGTTCCGCCCGATAATCCGTTTGTGAATCAACGAGACGCGCGCCCCGAAATCTGGTCTTACGGGCATCGCAACGCGCAGGGCCTCGCTTGGCAGCCCGGCACAGATTTGCAGTTTCAGACGGAACACGGGCCGTCAGGTTTTGACGGGCGCGGCGGCGGCGACGAAGTGAACATCGTCGAGCGCGGCAAGAACTACGGCTGGAATGAAATCTCGCATCGAGAGACGCGCGCCGGAATGGAGTCGCCGCTGCTTGAATACACTCCGGCGGTCGCGCCCGCGAGCGCGATGTTCTATCGCGGAAAAGCCTTTCCGCAATTTCAGGGCAACTTCTTTTTCGGCAATCTGCGGGGCGAGACGCTCATCCGCGTTGTGCTTGACGGGCGGCGCGTCGTGAGTCAAGAGCGTCTGCTGGAAGACAAGTACGGGCGCATCCGCGAAGTGGCGGAAGGCACGGACGGCGCGATCTACTTCTCGACCTCGAACCGCGACGGGCGGGGCAGCCCCGCGCGCGACGACGACCGCATCATGCGCCTCGTGCCCGTGAAGTGAGCAGTTTTATCTTTCACTTTTTCGTTTCTCCGATGGACTCCTCGCGGTCAATGACGAATTGCAGCGCGATGAGGATGGCGATGTTGAAGAAAAGACCGAGCAAAGCGGAGAACTGTTCTTGGTAAAAGGCGAACACCTGCGTCAAGAATATCGAGACGAGCACGGAGCGTTTGAACGCCCGAAAGGACGCGAGCCGCGAACGCCGCATCCGCATTACGCCCCACAACACGAACGCGCCCGACAGCAGCGACGAAGCGATCTGCGCCCAATCAACGAACCCCAGATTCCTCATGCGCTCGGCGGTGCGCCCGACGATCTGCCAATCTAAAATCTCATTCCAACCCAAGCCGACGAAGAAGATCAAAACGAAGGCGTAGATCAATTTAAGGATCAACTGCACGATGAAGAAGCCGATCACGAAAAACGGAAACCACCACAGGCGGGCGACGTAGTGGTAAAAGCTTTTAATTAAGTTTTTGATGCGGTCGAGGAGTCGCGGTTTCGAGAGGGCGATAAAATCTGTTTCGGTGAGCGCCTCTCGCAACGAAACGGCGAACGCATCGCCGGGCGTCGTTTTTTCGAGATAGAGCAGGGCGCGTTTGCGTTCTTCCGCGTCGAGGTCGTGCAAGGCGGCTTCTTCAATTTCGCGCAGGGCGTTGGCGAGATACTCTTCGCGCGTGTAAGTCGTCCCGCGTTGGAAGGCGCGGATGACGATGAAAATCAAAATGAAGGTGACGTAGATCATCGCCACCGCCGGTTGGAAAAAATAGTCGTTGTCGCTTGTAACAAACTTTCCCACTTCGTCAATGAACGTGCCGAAGCCCGCGCCGCCCGCGACCGCGGCGAGTTGCATCGCCCATTTGCCGAGGAACGAAAGTAGGACGATGATCGAGGCGAGCATCAAGAGTCCGCCCCAGAGCATGTGGGCGATGTGGAGTCCGCCGCCGCCGATCTGCGGGTAGCCCGTAAGCTCCAAGAAAAGCCGGATGACGAGAACGGCCGCGACGGCCGCGACAAGGAAACTTTCGAGATAAACTCCGGCGTCGAAGTTGCGCACGAAGAATTGTTTTCTTCTCATCTTTGCCTGCGGCCGAGTATTGGTGTATTTATTTTCCACGAGTCACTAACAATAATTCACTGTTGAGTTTTCGTGCAAAGGGGAAGAACACGAATGCTGCTTCATATCATCGCCGATTACGGACAGGGCGACTTGGCGTTCGCCGAAGTCGTGCAACGCATACGCATGTATCTGCCGGACGCCGAACCCGTCTTAACACCCGTCCCGGCTTTTTCGACGCTCGCCGCCGGATTCTGCGTCGCACAACTCGGACTTAACGAAGCCCCGACGGGCACGATCATCTATCACAACGTTGCGCCGCGCCGCGACATTACGAAAGCGCGCGAAGACAACGCGGGCGAACGCCTCGCCTACGTGAGACTTTCGACGGGCGTGCGCGTGATCGGCGTTAACGCCCACCACACTTTCTCTTTTCTGCGCGATGTGGCGGAGGAGTTGCTCTGGGCTTCAGTCTCGGCAGAAGGTTCGCAGTTTCGCTCGCGCGATCTCTTTCCGCAAGCGGCGGCCGCTATCGCCTTAGGTCAGCCCGACGCGCTCGGCGATGAAATTGATCGCAAACAGATTCCCGCAGTTCCCGAAAATCGCATCGCCTACGTTGACGGTTACGGGAACTTGAAAACGACGATCAAGTTTAATGCGAAAGAGCACAAGAAGCGTTCCGCGACGCGCGTGCGAGTTCGCATCGGCGCGCGCGAACTGGAAGCGATTTTGACGGACGGAAGCTTCGCGGTCGAACACGGGCAGATGGCTTTCGCGCCGGGTAGCAGCGGCTGGACGCTCGGCAACGCGCAGACGCGCTGGATGGAACTTTTCTTGCGCGGCGGCAACGCATGGGAGATTTTCGGTCGCCCAGAGATCGGCGAGAGCATAGAGATCGCGGAAGTTAAATAAGAATGCGAAGCGCGTGGACGGAAGTCGGCGAACATCGTATCCATGTGCAGATATTTGACGGAGAAGCCCCGTCCGGCGCAACGCCGATTGTGCTTGTTCACGGCCTCGGAGTCTCAGGTCGTTACATGATTCCGACGGCGCGTCTGCTGGCAAAACACGCGCCCGTCTTTGTGCCCGATCTGCCCGGCTTCGGCAAAAGCAGCAAGCCGCCACACGCGCTAGGGATCGCGGAACTCGCCCATGCGCTCGGCGGATGGATGAAAGCGATTGATCTGCCGCGCGCCCACTTCATCGCCAACTCTTTCGGTTGCCAAGTCGTCGCCGAATTCGCCCTGCATTACCGCGAGCAGGTAGAGCGCATCGTCTTCGCCGCGCCCGCCGTTGATTCGTCCGCGCGGAGTTGGCAGCGACAAATTCTCAGTTTGCTCAACGACGGCTTGCACGAGCCGTTCTCGATGGTCTTTATCGCCGCCTCTGATTATTTCGCGGCCGGGTTGAGGCGCGCATGGCGCACGCTGCAAATAGCTTTGCGCGACCGGATCGAAGATAAACTGCCGCACATTACCGCCCCTGCCCTCGTCGTGCGCGGCGAACTCGACCCGCTCGCGCCGCACAAATGGTGCGAAGAAGTCGCGTGGTTGCTGCCCGACGCACAACTCATCACAATCCCGAACGCGGCGCACGCCGTCAACTACAACGCGCCCGAAGAACTCACCGAAATTGTGTTGTCGTTTCTCAGCGCGCGACGGTAATTCACATCTACAGGGACGAATCGAAACGACAACATGACGGAACAAAAAACTCCTTCGCGGTGTCTAACAATTCAGTTGAGACTTGGAAACTGTTTTTGAGAACGAAGCGCCCGAAGGAGAAATTGGAACATGAAAGCGAATGGACGAATTCGCAAATCTTCGCCGAACATCAACGTCACGCCGCTCATTGACGTACTGCTTGTGTTGCTAATCCTCTTCATGGTGATCACGCCGCTCAAACCCGCCGCGTTCAAAGCGCAAGTCCCGCAAGCACAACAACCTGAAGACCCAACGATCCGGCCTCACACGCACACGCTGATCGTCACCATTAAAGAGGATTTGCAACTCAAGCTGAACAACACGGAAGGCATGGGTTCTGTAAACGACACGGGTAAGTTGAACGCGGAGCTGACGCGAACCTTCAACGAGCGAATCAAAAATGGAGCTTATCGTTCTGGAATGGAAACGCGCTCCGACATGAAGGAAGAGGATCGCATCGAGCGAACCGTTTTTATCAAAGCCCCGCGCTCAATCCATTACGGCGAAGTCGTGAAAGTAATAGACGCGGTGAAAGGCGCTGGCGGGCGCCCCATCGGATTGCAGCCTGATAATCTTGACGAGTAGTACAAACGATTGAGCAACAGATATGAATGTGAGTTTTGAAGTTGTATATATACCGTGCGGTCAAATTTAATGTTGACGGTTGCATATCAGGTTTTGTAAACTCACTAACAGTCCGAACAATTAAATAGGAAGCTGTACACGCGCTTCCCGGACACGAGGGAAGAGCGCGTGAGCCAGAACCACACACTCGGTTCTCTACAGTTCGTCGGTGACAATTGCACCGCTTCCAAAAGACTAGAGTCGGGGCTTCCCGACTCGCGCGCGCCCCGGCAAGCCACACAGCTTGCTTGGGGCGATGTCGTTTATAGTCCGCTCCCCGTCACCTTACATATATCGGATTAGAAACAATCCAAGGCTTGTCTTTGATCATCTCCAACTGCGGCAGGTAAATCTCAACGCGATAAACGCCCCTTTCGCGTACAACGAATTCATGCGCGGCCGTCGCGTGTGCTTGGCGCGCGACTTCGCCGTTGCGGAAAAGCTTAATGTGACTTCGCAGCGGCGTGTAAACCTTGAGGCGAACTTCGCCGTCGAGCTTTAGCTCGTCGCCCATGATGCGCTTTTCATCCGTGTCTTCAGCGGTGAAGAGAAAGCCGGTGGCGTCGGAGAAAAGGTCGAAGGAGAAATAGCTGTGCCCGGCGCGGAGCGCTTCGAGGAGCGAGTCTTGCGTGAGCGGTTGATTCTTTTCGAGGACGACGTGGTTACGCAGAATGCGAAACATGCGCTCGTATGGATCGAGTTGAAAACCGAAAACTTGATCGCCGGAGTCGGTTCGCAAGGCCACGCCGATGTTGGCGTGCGCGTCGTTACCGGCGATGGCATTGATACGGCGTGTATCATTGCTTGATGTGAGCTTGTCCCAACGCTTGAGATTTTCTGCCGGTCGTTCGTAGAAACGTGCGAACAGCAGATCGGCGTAACTGCCGTAAGACCACAGACCGTCGAAGAACATCAGAGGCGCGTTGATGCGTTTCGCGTTCGTGTAGATGTTGTAAATTTCCAGCCCGTCGTAGCCGCCTGCGCTCCAACTCTGAAACTCGTGAGGGTAAGCGATAAAGACGAGTTTGCCGGAAGCTTTTTGACGTTCGATGTACTCTGCGGTGGAGGTCGTCCCCGTTGAGTCGTTTGTCCCCGGAATGACGAGCAGGCGGTCGCCGTGCCCGTTAGAGAGTTCATTGCCGCCGACGAAAAGAGTTCCGTCGTGTGTTCCTCGTATCGTCGCTTCTGATGTATTCGTGAAGCGCTCGCTGTGTTCGGTCATCACAACGAAATCGAGTTCGTTTGCGCGGGCTGCTTTGAAGATGTCTTCGAGATTCCCGGTGCTGTGACCGCCGAGCATCGAATGAACGTGGATCACGCCTTTATAATCGCGGTAGTCTTCGTCGGGATTTGCGGCGCGTTGAGGTTTCAGTGCTTCAATCGAATCGCGAAGGCTAGCGAGTTGATAACGACGGAGAATGAACGGCGCTTGAGTTAGCAGAAAGAGAAGAGATAATAACAGGAACAGGAAGCCAAAGCGTCGTAAGCATCCGCGCTTTTTTACTTCGTCGCGCTCCGCTTCACTGCTTGTTCGCAGGCATTCGTCGACGTCCACAAAGTTTACTCGCTTTCAAAATCCACTGATGCAACGTGCTCGCTGATGCTGCGCCCGAAATCGGCGATTGCTATGTGTCGGGGGTGAACTGTGTAAGCATCCAGCGCCGCGCGGTCGCGGAAGACGGCGACGAGTCCAGTGTCGTAGGAGCGTGCAAGGTGGAGCGTGTCGAAGCCGACGTTGAAGCTTTCGATTTCAGGAATGAGCGATGACAGTAGACGCAACTGTGCGACGTGCTCCTCGCGCGTTACCTTGTCAACGTCTGAACGGTATTTCCATATTACGATGTGCGTCACCATATTCTCCTAACCTGTCACGTAAGATGTTTGTCAAACCGATTAAGTGTGAGTTCGAGCCATGTCAAGCCGCAAATTATAAATTGCCCTTTGATTGATGTGCCGCTTGTTCAATGAGCAGCTCCCACGCGCGGCGCACATGCGTTTCCGTGGTGCGAATGTTGCCGATGGCTAGACGCATGGCGAATCCTTCGCGCAGGACGGTGTGCGAAAGATACGCTTCGCCCGTGCGGTTGACGCGGTGCATGATCGCTTCGTTACTTTGATCGAGGTGTGTGCGGTAATCGTGATCTGTTTCGTCCTGTCTTTGCGCCGGGCGGAAGCGGAAGCAGACGAGGCTGAAGGGAACGGGCGCGAGCAGTTGCCAATCTTCCGATTCTTCAATCCACGACGCGAAGAGGCGCGCGAGGCGGCAGTGTTCGCGGATGCGCCTCGCTAGTCCTTCGTGCCCGAAGTAGCGCATCACCATCCAGAGTTTGAGCGAACGGAAACGGCGACCGAGTTGAATGCCGTAGTCCATGCCGTTACGCACTTCTTCGCCTTCTGCTGTGCGCAAATATTCAGGCACCAGCGAAAAGGCTTGACGCAACACTTCCATCTGGCGGCAGTAAAGCACGGAGCAATCAATCGGGACGAAAAGCCACTTGTGCGGATTGGTGACAAGCGAATCGGCCGCGTCGCAGCCGTCGAGAATAAAGCGCATTTCAGGAACGACTGCGGCCGATCCGCCGTAAGCGGCATCAACGTGCAGCCAGAGGTTGTGACGTTTGCAAATTTCCGCGATCTCACGAACGGGATCGATGCTCGTCGTTGAAGTTGTGCCGACGGTGGCAACGACGCAGAAGGGAAGCGCGCCCGCTCGTTCGTCTTCCGCGATGGCTTCGGCGAGCGCCGCCGCGTTCATGCGATAGTTTTCGTCAACAGGAGTTTTTCGCAGCGCGCGTTGTCCGAGTCCAAGGGCGACGACGGCTTTTTCAATTGACGAATGCGTTTGCTCGGAAGCGTAGACGCGCAGTAGCGGTAGAGGTGTTTCGCGTCCCGTCATGCCGTCTTCGCGGATGCGCAGGTTTAATTTCTCGCGCGCGGCGGCAAGGGCGTGCATCGTCGATATCGAAGCGGTGTCGTAAATGATGCCGTCAAATTCTTCGGGTAAATTCATCATCTGACGCAGCCACGAAAGCGTTACGGCTTCCAGTTCGGTGGCGGCAGGCGCGGTGCGCCAAAGCATTTGATTGACGTTGAAGGCGGAGGCTAAAAGTTCGCCGAAGATACCGGGCGCGGATGCGGAAATCGAAAAGTAAGCGAAGAACGCCGGGTGATTCCAGTGTGTCAGGGCGGGCGTAACGAGTTTGTCAACGTCGGCGATGATCGCTTCCATGCTCTCGCCTGTAGCGGGCGGAGCAGAGGGGATTTGCGCTTCAAACTCGTCGGGTTTGACGGAACTTAGAACGGCGTGTTGTTCAGGGTGGGCAAGGTAGTCGCTGATCCAATCGATCAGTTCGTGCCCGTAGCGGCGAAAATCCTCTGCGCTCATATCGCCGAGCGGCGGCGTCTCCGTTGCGTCGGAAATCGATTCGCTTGCAACTTTACTCATAAACTTCGAAGGCGTCTCCTCTGTGCAACGAACGGAGGAAAGAAGAGAACTAATTTTTGATATATTGATACAGAACTTTCGCCGAGTATGTCACAAGGGCGATTGATGTGAAAGACTAAGGTCGCAGGAAGTGTAAGCGCGAATTCACGGAGAAGCGATCAAGTTGTGTAATAATAGAACAAAGCCGAAACAATGAAACAAAAGCAACAACTTTCGTGATCGTTATTGTGATTACGTGGTCAACTCTTGTGAGCCGACTCTTAAAGTCAAAAAATCTACGCAGGGTTGCCGAATATCAAATGCAAAACTGCAACTGGCAAGAAAAAGAGGAAGGCCGTTAAACCTTCCTCTTTAAGCTAAAGTGATAGTGAAGCAAGTTTACCGATAGACGCCTTCACCGCGATGCGTTCTGAATTCGTTAGCGAAGTGGTCGGCATCTTCATCCGAGCGCGGTTTCACGCCCAAGACCATGCCGCCTTCTTTAAGGCCCGACTCATATTCCTTCGCGCGATCCTCAGGAATACCTGAACCGACGAGCGCACCGACTAATCCGCCGGTCAATCCGCCTGCACCCGCGCCAGCCAGTGCCGCCGCAAGCGGGCCCGCAACAACGAGTCCAATACCCGGAAGCGCAATTGATGTGCCGATGGCAGCAACAGCCGCGAGAACAGCACCGACCGTGCCGCCGATAGCTGAACCGACGCCCGCACCTTCAAGAGCTTTATCGCCCAAATCCGTGTCGGCTGTGCCTTCGCCGAAATGACGCTTGCGCGTGTCGTCCGACATCATAAAGCTAATATCGTCTTTACCGTAACCGCGCGATGAAAGCGAACCGTATGCGCGCTCCGCGCTTTCTCTGTCTCTAAACAGTCCGGTAACCATGCTGCTACGTCCGCCAGCGCTCGTGCCGCGCATACCGTCCGACTCATCCATTACATTATTTGATGCTTGGCGCGCTCTGCCCGAAGCGTTTTCCATCTCGCCTTCGCGTTCAAGAGAACGATTGCCTGTTACTGCACCTGCTGCATCCTTCACGGCACCCTTCGCGCGTTCGCCAAAAGCCGAAGCTTCTTCGCCTACACTGTCATCACGTTTATTGCTGCTCATTGCTTCTTTCCTTTCGTCGTCAAATCAAGTTTCAGTTCTTAGTACTTATTTGTTGCCCGTCCGGACAGTGCGGTTAATCAATACGCCACGCCGCGCCGTGTACGGTTTTGTGTCTCTAAAAGCTTCACACAAAGGGATAAATGCAACGGGCGTGCCGCGACACGGAAGGGCGGTTCAGCTTTGAAGCGGTGAGGCAAACTCCGCAACAAATGGGTGTGAAAGGGCAGCGAAACCGCATGGCGAAAGAAGATTTTGAGTTGTAACTTGTTATTAACTTCTCGACAGGGGAAGCGAATTCTGTATAATGCGCGTTCAGTCTTCTTTCACTTCGGCGGCTGTATGCGAGTGACGATTGCAATTGGCCGCCCGCGGATGTTCAAAGCAGTTCAAGTAGGTTGTGCGTCAACGCGCCAGCGTTTCTCTGTTGATTAGTAAAGACGCAAGTCGAGCAAACGGGTTAATTTCCGTAATTGGAATGTGTCGCAGCGCGAGCGGACAAATATTGCTGGCGACTCGGCTGTTTTTCTCTACGCTTTACAGTAAAGCAAACCTTAAACAAAGAGCGCATAAAGATTCATTCGTGAACTTAGCGAATGCAAACGTGGGAGATTATTTATGGCGGAAGCCGTGAGCGCGGAAGCGGCTGAACGGGCGGACAATGCAGATGGGTTCGTGCGCGGTTTAGGGCTTCTCGACTCGACAATGATCGTCGCCGGTTCGATGATCGGCTCCGGCATCTTCATCGTCTCCGCCGACATCGCGCGGCAAGTCGGCTCGCCCGGTTGGTTGCTGCTCGTCTGGTTCGTGACGGGTTTGCTGACGATCATGGCCGCGCTCTCCTACGGTGAACTTGCGGCAATGATGCCGAAGGCGGGCGGGCAATACATCTATTTGCGCGAAGCCTTCTCGCCGCTCTGGGGCTTTCTGTACGGCTGGACACTCTTTCTCGTTATTCAGACAGGGACGATTGCGGCCGTCGCGGTCGGCTTCGCGCGTTTCTTGGGCGTGCTCGTGCCCTCGATTTCGCCGACAAACTGGATCGTGCCGCCCGTCAATCTCTCGACCAACTACGCCGTCAGTCTCTCCACCCAGCAACTCGTCGGCATCCTGCTGATCATCCTCCTGACACTCATCAACACGCGCGGGTTGAAGCTCGGCAAGCTGATACAAAATGTTTTCACTTCGGCGAAAACGTTATCGCTGATCGCCTTGATCCTGCTCGGCCTCATCGTTGGTTACAACGCGGAGGCGATAGCAGCGAACTTCGGCAATCTCTGGACGCCGCAGAACGTGACACCGATCAAGCCCGACTTTGCGTTTGTTCCCACAGTCGCGGCGACAAGCGGCGCGTTCGGACTCTTCATCGCCTTCTGCGTCGCGCAGGTCGGCTCGCTATTCTCCGCCGATGCGTGGAACAACATCACATTTACGGCCGGAGAAGTGAAGAACCCGCAGCGCAATATTCCGCTGTCGCTCGCCATCGGCACCGGACTTGTCATTACTTTGTACTTGCTTGCCAACGTCGCATATCTCGTGACGCTGCCGCTCGCTGCGATCCAAACCGCGCCGGATGACCGCGTGGCGACTGCAACGCTCGGCGTGATCTTCGGCACGGCGGGCGCGGCCATTATGGCGGTTGCGATCATCATCTCGACGTTCGGCTGCAACAACGGACTCATCCTCGCCGGGGCGCGCGTTTATTACGCGATGGCGCGCGATGGATTGTTCTTTCGCGCGACGGGAAGGTTAAACGAAAAGCACGTCCCGGCCGTCGGACTGCTTTTGCAGTGCGGGTGGGCGGCGCTGCTGGTGCTGCCGCGCACGCGGACGCGCGATGCGGCGGGCGCATCCGTCCTCGATCCGGCGACCGGCATCGAGCAGTACGGTAATCTCTACAGCAACCTGCTCGATTACGTCGTCTTCTCGGTGCTTATTTTCTACGTGCTGACGATTGCGGGACTGTTTGTTTTGCGCCGCACACGCCCCAACGCGGAACGTCCATATCGCGCCGTCGGCTATCCGATTGTTCCCGCACTTTATATCGTCGCCGCGACCGTGATCATGTTCGTGCTGCTCGTTTACAAAACGCAGACGACATGGCCGGGGCTTTTTATTGTGCTGACGGGCGTTCCCGTTTATTTCCTGTGGCGCGCGAGGGCGAAAGCGCAACGCCCGACGAACGATTGACAGCAACTCATTCGACCCGAAAATCTAGGAGGTTCTGATGTCGTTATTTGCGACGAAGCCAATTGATAGAATCATCGCCGAAGCCGAAGAGCAAGGCGAACACACATTAAAACGCTCTCTGGGCGCAACGGCATTAACGATGCTCGGTGTCGGCGCGATTATCGGCACAGGCATTTTCGTTTTGACCGGACAGGCGGCGGCGAAACATGCAGGCCCGGCCGTTGTCGTTTCGATGATCCTCGCCGGAGTCGTCAGTGCGCTCGCCGCGCTGTGCTACTCGGAGTTTGCTTCGAGCGTGCCGATCTCCGGTTCAGCCTACGCTTACGGCTACGCCACGCTCGGCGAGTTTATCGCTTGGACAATCGGTTGGGACTTGATTCTCGAATACGCTTTCGGCGCGGCGACCGTCGCCGTCGGTTGGTCTGGTTACGTCGTCCGGTTGCTGAACAGTCTTGGGATCACGTTTCCGATAAATTTCAGCGCGGCGCCGGGAACGCAGTTCGTCAACTTAAGTCCTGAAGCGGTCAATCGTTTGAGTCAGGTTACGGTTGACGGACAGCCATTCAGTGTCCCGGCGGGTTGGAACACCATGAACGCAAGCCTGACGGACGCGATGACGCAAGCCGGACTTTCGGGGCTGCCGACTGAGATGGCTTACTTCAATCTTCCGGCGTTTTTAATTGCCATCGCCGTCACAGCGTTGCTCGTCAAGGGCATTAAAGAATCGGCTAATTTTAATTCGGTGATCGTCGTCGTCAAGATTGCGGTCGTCGTGCTGTTTATCGTCGCTGGCATCGGCTACGTCAATACGGCGAACTTCACGCCGTTTATCCCGCAAGAGCAAGGTCCCGGCGTTTTTGGCTACAGCGGCATTTTGACGGGCGCGGCTGTCATCTTTTTCGCTTACGTCGGATTCGACGCGGTTTCAACGGCCGCGCAGGAAGCCAAAAATCCGCAACGCGACATGCCAATCGGCATTATCGGTTCGCTCTTGATTTGCACTGTGCTCTACGTTTTAGTGGCAGCAGTGATGGTCGGATTGGTTTCCTACACGCAGCTTAATGTTCCCGCGCCGATTGGTGTAGCGATTGATTCCGCCTTGCAAAAAGCTCAAGGGACACCTTTCGGCGCAATCTTCCAATCGTTTCCGATGATCATCAACGTCGGCGCTGTTCTGGGTTTAAGCTCGACGATGGTCGTGATGGTCTTGGGGCAACCGCGCGTGTTTTACTCGATGGGTAAAGACGGACTGCTTCCCGCTTGGGCGGCGAAAGTTCATCCGAAATACCGCACGCCGCACATCACGACGATAATTACCGGAACAATCGTGGCGATCATGGCTGGCACGGTCAACGTCAGTATCTTGGGCGAACTCGTCAGCATCGGAACCTTGTTCGCATTCGTTATCGTTTCGACTGGCGTTATCGTCTTGCGCCACACGAATCCGAATTTGAAGCGCCCGTTCAAAGTTCCGTTCTCTCCGGTGATCCCGATTGCTGCCGCCGCCGCGAGCGCCTATCTGATGAACGGTCTTCCGCTCGACACATGGCTACGCTTAATCGTCTGGATGTCAATCGGCTTGGTAATCTATTTCGCTTACAGTTACATGCACAGCAATCTGGCAGGCGGCATCAGCGACACGGCGGAGAATTACGGCTCGGCGGACGCGAACCCTGTGACCGGCAAAGCTCCGATTGCACCGATGATTGCGATTCTATCGGCGGTTGTGTTGACGATCTATATGTTTGCGTTCACGGACAAACCGGCTTTCGAGCGGTTGGTTGACACTTCAATCCGTCTCTTTGTGTGGGTGTCAATGGGCGTTTTGGTTTACTACTTGATGTATCAAAACAGAAGCCGTGAAGCGATGGCTCAACCGCGAAATCCGCAAACGGCGAGAATCGGATTAATGTTGTCTGGAATCAATCTTCTCGTGTGGCTGGGCGTAGGCTACTGGTACTTACGTCACTTTGCGGAGTTGCATAACAAGTAGTTTCGCTTAACTGGCTCGAAAGAAGTTCCGAAATATCGGGCGTACCAACATCAAAGCGGCTTCGGGTGACGGAATCTCTGCACCCGAAGCCGCTTTGATGTTGACTCGTGCACGCTCGTATCGAACGGGACACGGTTGACTGGTGAAAACTTAAATTCCAAAATCGTTTTTATGAAACTTGCGCCGGAAGCAACAGCCGGGCGATACGGAACACGGAAGTTGCGCACAAGCAAATTCGCCCGCCGCCTGCTCGACGAGTGGCGGCGGCTTGAACTACCGCAAACGAACCCCTGCGTCGTAGTGGCAACTTCCGGCGGGGCGGATTCGATGGCGTTGCTTCACGGCGTCGTAGAATTAGCAGAAGTTGATCGTCTGAGCGTCGAAGTGATAATCGCGCATCTCGATCATGGATTGCGCGGCGAGCAAGGAAGGCAAGATGCGCGGTGGGTCGCCGCTCAAGCGGCCGCACTTCGGTGCAGGGCGGAAATCGGCTTCGCGGACGTGCGCGGGCGCGCGTCCGCAGCGGGCGACAATCTGGAACAGGCGGCGCGCCGGGCGCGTTACGAATTTTTGCGCGCGGCGGCGGAGAAGCATCGTGCGCACTACGTTCTGACGGGACACACGATGAGCGATCAAGCCGAGACAATGCTGATGCGCCTCCTGCGCGGCGGCGGAACTGAAGGCTTGGGCGGTATTCGTCCCCTTCGCAGGCTGGAAGCTTCTTCGCCGGAATCTTCAACGGATGTGCAGTTGGCGCGTCCGCTGCTGGGCTGGGCGCAGCGCACGGACACGGAAAATTACTGCCGCGCGCAAGGAGTCGAGTTTCGCAATGACGCGATGAACGAAGATGAAGATTTTGCCCGCGTGCGCGTGCGCCGCAAGCTGATTCCGTTGATGGAGACTTTTAACCCGCGCGTTGTCGAAACGCTTGCGCGCACGGCCGGGATTTTACGCGAAGACGCGGATGCGTTGAGGGAAGAGGCGACGAAGTTAATTGTTCTCGCCTGCGCCGCGCGCGAAGGGGAAGAATCGTGGCTGCGGGTCGCGCCGCTCGCTGAGGCTTCACGCGCGCTCCGCCGAAACGCTTTGCGGCAGTGGCTCCGGTGCGAACGAGGGGATTTGCGGCGTTTGGAATCGGTGCACATCGCGGCAATCGAGCGGTTGTTGAACGACGGGCGGGGCGGGCGCGTCGTAGAGTTGCCGGGCGGCGGGCGGGTTGAACGTCTGGGCGGAGTTTTGCGCTTCTTTCGTCAAGGAAGTTGAAAAAGAGGTTCCGCGTCTCTACAATCAAACGTCCGAGGCGTTTGTGTCGGCAAGCGAAACGAGAAATGAAAAATCTTCCGTCAAGAGATTTCAAGCTTTTCCCTTCGGCGCTGGCAGGAGAAGATGAACAACGCCTAATGCGGGGCGGGCATCTTAAGTAACGTCCGGTCGGCGCAACAGGAAAATAAGTTCAAGGTGATTGTTTCCGGTTCGGCGGCCGTTGACGGTTTATTATTCGTAGATAGCGACAAGAAACGCCAAGATAGGTTATGATTGGCGTTGGAGGCGAGAAAGATTTGAGTTCCACAGCCAGACAAATACTTTTTTGGGTGCTGATCGTCGTCGGCGCAGTCCTGCTTTACCAGTTTGTGGCGAAGTCGCAGGGACGCAGCAACCAACAATGGTCTTACAGCGAGTTAGTTCGCAACGTTGAAGACGACAAAGTTAAACAGCTTCTTGTTAAGCAAACCGAAGTTGTTGCCACAGATCAAAGCGGCAAAGAATTTTACACGAAGCTCGCCAACGAATTCGTCAAACGCGATTTGATGAACATGGCGACCGAGCGTAAGAACGTCAAGGTCGAAGAGGAATCCGTCAGCAGCGGTCTCTTCTGGACGGCGCTGATCACATGGGCACCGTTTCTGCTCCTCATCGGCTTCTGGATTTTCATGCTGCGGCAGATGCAATCCGGCGGCAACAAAGCTTTGTCGTTCGGCAAGTCCAAGGCGAAGCTTTTGAACAACCAGCAGAAGCGCGTCACGTTTAAGGACGTGGCGGGCATCGAAGAAGCGAAAGACGAGCTGCAAGAGATCATCGAATTCCTCAAAGAGCCGCAGAAGTTCCAAAAGCTCGGCGGACGCATTCCGAAGGGCGTGCTAATGATGGGGCCGCCGGGAACAGGCAAAACCCTTTTGGCGAGAGCCGTCGCCGGAGAAGCCAACGTACCGTTCTTCTCGATTTCGGGTTCTGATTTTGTCGAGATGTTCGTCGGCGTCGGCGCGAGCCGCGTCCGCGACCTCTTTGAGCAGGGCAAGAAGAACGCCCCGTGCATCATCTTCATTGACGAGATTGATGCGGTCGGCCGTCACAGAGGCGCAGGCCTCGGCGGCGGACACGACGAACGCGAGCAAACTTTGAATCAACTGCTCGTCGAGATGGACGGTTTTGAATCGAACGACGGCGTGATTCTGATGGCTTCGACGAACCGCCCGGACGTGCTCGATCCGGCTCTGCTTCGTCCCGGACGCTTTGACCGTCGCGTGGTCGTTTCTCGTCCCGATGTGCGCGGGCGTGAAGGCATCCTTAAGGTTCACACGCGCAAGATTCCCTTGGGCGAAGATGTTGATGTTTCCGTGATTGCGCGCGGCACGCCCGGATTCACCGGCGCTGATCTTGCGAATCTCGTCAACGAAGCGGCTTTGAACGCCGCGCGTCACAACAAAAAGGTCGTGATGATGCCGGACTTCGAGTTGGCGAAAGATAAAGTGCTGATGGGCGCGGAGCGTCGCTCAATGGTGATCTCGAACGAAGAGAAGCGCATCACCGCCTATCACGAAGCGGGTCACGTGATGATCGGGCTGAAAGTCCCGAACGCCGACCCTGTGCACAAGGTGACGATCATTCCGCGCGGCATGGCTTTGGGCGTCACGCAACAACTGCCCGAAGGCGACCGTCACAACTACTCGAAGGATTATCTGCTCGGACAGATCGCCATTCTGATGGGCGGGCGCATCGCCGAAGAAGTTTTCTTGAGCAGCATCACCACGGGCGCATCGAACGACATCGAACGGGCGACGGAGCTTGCGCGTTCGATGGTTTGCGAATACGGCATGAGCGAATTGGGGCCGCTCGCCTTCGGCAAGAAGGACGAGCAGATTTTCCTCGGTCGTGAAATCTCGCAGCACCGCGATTTTTCGGAAGACACGGCGATCAAGATTGATCAAGCCGTGCAGAGAATGATCTCCGAGCAGTATGAACGCGCGAAGATCATTATCACCGAAAACCACGACATGATGGTTCGCTTAAGTGAAGCGTTGCTGGAGCGCGAATCGTTGGACGGCGTGCAGATCAGGCGTATCGTTGCGGGCTTGCCGCTCGACGACACCCCGCCTTCTTCGACGTCCGACGACGAAGAGCAGCGTCCGCAACTGCAAGAGCCTGCGGTCAAACCTCTGAAGCCGATCCTGCCGCCGATCACGGGGCCAGCGACCGCCTAAGAGAAGCGAAAAGGTAAACAGGAAAAGGCAAAGGTGAAGATGCAGTTCTTTACTTTTGCCTTTTCCATTTCTACTTTCAACTCATGATTCGTGAATGGAAGATCGCCCGCCGTGCGCTTCCCGTTGGCGAGAGAACGCTCGTGATGGGCGTGCTTAATGTAACGCCGGATAGCTTCAGCGACGGCGGACAGTTTCTTTCCGTCGAGCGTGCCCTAAGCCGCGCCGAAGAGATGATCGCAGAAGGCGCGGACGTCATTGACATCGGCGGCGAGTCAACGCGGCCCGGCGGCGAAACTGTTGACACGCTTGAGGAACTTCGCCGCACGATTCCTGTAATCGAGCGTCTGGCGAGCAAGACGAATGTACCGTTATCCGTTGACACGACAAAGCAAGAAGTTGCGCGCGCGGCTCTCCAAGCGGGAGCGGAGATCGTTAATGACATTTCGGGTTTAAGGTTCGAGCCGATGCTTGCGGATGAAGCGGCGCGGGCGCGGGCGGGACTCGTGTTGATGCACTCGCGCGGGATGCGGGATGAGTTGCACAATCTGGAGTCAATCGCGGACGTTATGAGCGAGGTGGCGACTGATTTTAAGCGTTCGATCAAAGAGGCTGAGAGGCGCGGCGTCGAACGCGAATCGATCGTGCTTGATCCCGGCATCGGCTTTGGCAAAAGCTTTGAACAGAACCTTGAATTGCTCGCTAAACTTGAACTTCTTGTAAATGATTTTGCGGATTATCCGTTTCTCATCGGAACGTCGCGCAAGTCATTCATCGGGCGTCTGCTTGACGGCGCGCCGGTCTCGAAACGGATTCACGGGACGATGGCGACGGTCGCCATCGCCGCGCTTCACGGGGCGAGCATTGTGCGCGTGCACGACGTGCGGGCGGCAATCGAAACCGTGCGCGTGGGCGAAGCGATCCGCCGCGCGGGGAAAATTTGACAGAACACACCCGCGAATCGTATTGTGCCCGCTCCGGCAAAAGTAAATTTCAAATTTAATCATGAACATCATTCACAGAACCGTCCGCACTCTTGCCTTCGCCGCGTTGCTCATCGGCGCAACGGGTTTTACCGAATGCTACAAACCTGTGACTGATACGGGCCTTCCCAAGCGCATTCGCACCATCGCCGTCCCCGCCTTCCAATTGGAGAACAACGCTTTGCGTTATCGCGTCGAGACGCGATTCACCGAAGCCGTGATCAATGAGATCATCCGGCGCGGTCGGGGCTTGCGCGTGCAGGGCGAACGCGAAGGCGCGGATGCCGTTGTTGATGGCACGATCAAGGATTTCAATGTCTTCGGCGTTTTGCTCGATGAGGCTGGGCGGGCGCGCATCTACGAAATAAAAATTACGGCCGCCGTCACCGTGCGCGATCAAACGACGAACCGCGTTTTATATGACAATCAGAACTACGAGTTTCGCGGCGAGTATGAATTCACGAGCGACCCGCGCTCGTTCTTCAACGAAGAAGACCCGGCCGTTGAGCGCATCGCACGCGCTTTCGCCGAAAGCCTCGTCTCGACTTTAACCAACGGATTCGGAGTGAACCGCCCACGGTGAGCCTCTCCACGCGCGAAGATTTGCGCCGCGCTCTAAAAGCGAAACAGATCGAGCCGCTCTACCTGCTCTACGGCGAAGAAGAATTCTTGCGCGACGCGGCGGCGCGCCACATCACGGACGCGGCTTTAACGGGCGCATCGCTGCGCGAATTCAACGAAGCGACGTTCAGCCTCGCCACGACCGACGTGCAGCAGGCGATTGCCGCCGCCGAACAACTTCCCATGATGGCCGAACGGCGCGTGGTGCGCGTCAGCGACTTCAATAAGTTGCGCGAGGCGGATGAAGAGGCGCTCGTGCGTTACATCACGCGCCCCGTCCCCTCGACCGTGATGATCTTTACCGCCTCCGATCTCGATAAACGTCGCAAGTTAAGTAAAACTCTGCTTGACGTTTGCGCGAGCGTTGAGTTTGCCTTTTTGCGCGACGTTGAGTTAACGGCATGGGCGCGCTCGCAGTTGAAAGAATTGAAGGTGATGGCAAACGACCGCACGCTAAGTCTAATCATCGCGCTTGCGGGGCCCGGCACGCGCCGCTTAAGCAATGAGTTGAAAAAGCTAGCGACCGCCGCTGTCGAGACGAAAGAGATTACGCCGGAGGTGGTTGACGCGCTCGTGGGACGTTCGCGCGAGTTGTCAAATTTCGAGTTGACGGATCAACTGCTGGCGCGCGACGCGCGAAAGGCTTTGCGGACGTTGCGCACGATCTTGGAAGACGGTGCAGAACCTTTGATGCTGCTTGGTCTCGTCGCCAGCCATTATCATCGCCTGCTGCTCGCCAAAGAGTTAATGGCGGC
>JACCYN010000190.1 GCA_013696465.1 Pyrinomonadaceae bacterium | reverse complement strand
CGCGGGCGGTTAGCGATCATCGTCGGCGGCACGGGTTTCTACATGCGCGCTCTGCGTCAACCGCTTTTTCAAAGCCTGCCGACCGACGCGAATCTGCGCCGACGCATCGCCAACATCAGAGAGCGGCACGGGGCGTTGCACATTTACAAACTGTTGCGGCGACTCGATCCGCAAAGCGCGGGCACGTTTCAACCGCGCGATTATGGGCGCGTGAGCCGCGCGCTTGAAGTGCGGTTGCAAACGGGTCGCTCAATTTTAGAGCAACAGCAAGTGTCTATCGCCCAGCCGTCGCCCGTCGCCGCGCGCCTTTTCGTCATCGCGCTCAACCCGCCGCGCGACGAACTCTACAGGCGCATCAATCGTCGCGCCGAGCTTCATTTCGCCTACGGACTCGTCAGTGAAGTCCGCCATTTGCTGGAACGCGATGTGCCGCCTGAGTCAAACGCGCTGGGGGCGCACGGCTACCGTCGCGTTGTGGAACATTTGCAGGGCAGACGCTCGCTTGCGTCCGCTATCGAACAGACAAAGCTCGACGTGCGCCATTATGCTAAACGGCAATTGACGTGGTTTCGCCGTGAACCCGTCGCGGCTTGGCTCGAAGGCTTCGGCGATGAGAGCAACGTGCAAAGGCAGGCGATCAGGATGATTGAGGATTTAACGGAAAGTTTTTAATGCGATCACAGCGGAACGCGAAGCGAGGAGTCCGCGCGCTTTCACAAAACGCAAGCACTTGTCTCTTGTCACCGTAAGAAGCGTAGTGTACTCTTAAAGTAACTGAAACCGTTTTCTATAACCCGACCGGAGACGAACGTGGACGCCAAATCTTCTCCCCAGAACATTCAAGACGCTTTTCTTAACGTCGTGCGCCGCGAGCGAGATACAGTGACGATCTATCTCATGAACGGCGCGAAACTCACGGGTCGCATCAAGAGTTTCGACAAATTTTCCGTGCTGCTCGAATCAGGGCAGAACGAACAACTGATCTTCAAGCACGCCATTTCGACGATTTTGCACGGGCGCCGCTCGAACACCGGCGAATTCCGCGCCCCGTCTGTTTCCGAAACTTCTTCGACAAGCGATTCTTCAAGTTCCGCCAAAGAGTAAAAGCTTTTTAGATTTCTTCTGCAAAAAGAGATTAGTTTTCTGTGGCCGCCGCCTTTATCACCTTTGAAGGAATCGATGGAAGCGGAAAATCCACCCAACTGCGGATGCTGGCGGGCGAACTTGCGCAGCGGAATCTCGAAGTCGTCACTACGCGCGAACCCGGCGGCACGCCGCTTGGAGCGCGTCTGCGTCACGCACTTCTCGATGCGGAGGCGGAAGTGGACCCGCTCGCCGAACTTCTTTTGTATGCGGCCGACCGCGCGCAGCACGTCCGCACATTCATCCGCCCACACCTCCTCGCTGGGCGCATCGTCATATCTGATCGCTACACCGATGCGACCGTCGCCTATCAGGGCGCGGGGCGCGGGCTTCCTACGAACTTAATCAATCAGGTCGTGCAGCTTGCGACCGACGGCTTGCGGCCGGATTTAACCCTCATCTTCGACTTGGGAGTTGAGCAAGGACGCCTGCGGCAGACGCGACGCACCGCGCACGGCGCTAACAAAGCCGACCGCCTTGATATGGAAGACGCAGCTTTTCACACGCGCGTGCGAGAAGCGTATCAGGAGATCGCGCGCGCCGAACCTGAGCGTGTGCGTATCATTGACGCGGGCGGAACAATCGCGGAAACGCATTTGCGCGTGATGCGAGTCGTCGAATTGTTTTTAGCAGAAAGGAAGTCAGGAGTCGGAAGTCAGGAGTCGGAATAAGAGAACAAACTGCTTTTCATTTTGTCTTATGACTTCTTAGCATTTATGTTCGACAGATTAACGGGCAACAAGCGTGTGAAGGATTTGTTGGCGCGGATGCTTGCAAGAGAGCGCGTGCCGGGCGCGCTGATCTTCGCAGGCATTGAGGGAGTCGGGAAAAAGCTTTTCGCCATCGAACTCGCCAAAGCTCTTATTTGCCTGCAACCGAAAGAGGCGCAAGCTTGCGATTGCTGCGCGGCGTGCGTCCGCATCGAACGCTTCAAAGTTTCTTCGTCCGGCGAAGCGGAAAATACTAAATCAATCGTTTGGAGCGAGCATCCGGATGTCGGTTTGCTGCGCGCGGCGAATCGCACCTTCACAATCGATCAGATACGCGAACTCGAAAGCGAAATCCGCTTTCGCCCATACGAAGGCAAACGCCGCGTGTTTCTTATTGACGAAGCCGACAAGCTTAACGAAGCCTCTTCCAACGCGCTTTTAAAAACTCTGGAAGAGATGCCCGCCACCTCGCATCTGTTTCTCGTCACCTCGCGCCACGCCGCGCTGCTCCCGACGATTCGCTCGCGCTGCCAGACAATCCGTTTTGAACCTTTGAGAGCGGACGAAATCGAGAAACATCTTTTGGAAAATAAAAAACACTCGGCGCTGGATGCGCGCTCTGTCGCCGCGCTCGCGGGCGGGAGTCTGGCAAAGGCGGAAGGGCTGAACCTTGACGAATACCGCGCCCGCCGCTCCGCCACGCTTGAACTTCTCGACGCGCTCGCCGCAAACAAAAGCCGCGTTGCGCTCCTGCGCGCGGCCGAAGAATGGAGCGACCCGAAACGCAAGGAAGAATACGAAACGATGCTCGGCACACTCGAAGCGCTCGCGCGCGACGTGTGGCTGCTCTCGCTCGATCCGTCGTCAGCAATGGTTGTGAACGCCGATCTGCGCGAACAGCTTTTGAAGATCGCCGCGCGCGTCCGCAGTCGTCAAGCGGCGAGTTGGCTTGAGCGCATCGAAAACACGCGCCGTGAGCTTGCCATCAACATCAACCGTCGCATCGCCACCGACGCCTTGTTTCTTCAAATGGCGAACGTCTAGCGCAGGCTTTTCCTCGTCAAAAGATTGAACGATAATCATTGAGATCAAGCGTATAGTTTTATTCACACAGATTTTAGCGCTGGAGTTTGTGGAGCGAAGATTATGACGAAGAAGGTTTTAATCGTTGAAGACGACAAAGACTTGCACGAACTCGTGCGAGTCGTGCTGACGCGCGAAGGCTACGAGGTTGCGGATGCGTTCAACGCTATCGAAGGCTTGCAGGAATTAAACTCGGCGGAAGTTGATCTCGCCCTCCTCGACATTATGATGCCCGGCATGGACGGGCTTGAGATGCTGCAACGCTTGCGCGTGACTCATCCGCAACTGCGCGTGATCATGATGACGGCGATGAGCACGCCGGAGGCGGCCGTCAGCGCCCTGCGCGAACACGCTTGCGACTTTCTCGCCAAGCCCTTCGACATCGAAGATTTACTGAAGTCCGTGCGTACCGCCTTCGAGCTTGACCCGCAGGAAATCTCCGTCGAGGTTCTCTCGGCGCGTCCCGACTGGATCGAACTGCGCGTCGCCTGCGATCCGGCCGCGATTGAACCGCTGGAGAGAATCATGGCGCAACTGAAAACCGATCTGCCACCCACGACGCGCGAACAAATCACCTACGCCTTCCGCGAGATGCTCAGGAACGCCATCGAGCACGGCGGCAAAAACGATCCTTCGCAAACAATCGAGGTTGGCTATCTGCGCACGCCCCGCGTTATTCTCTACCGCATCAAAGACCCCGGACAAGGCTTCAAGATCGAATCACTTTATCATTCCGCACTGATGAACCCCGACGGCGACCCCGTGCACCACGAGCGCGTGCGCGACGAGATGGGCTTAAGACCCGGCGGCTTCGGCATCCTTATCGCCCGCGACATGGTTGACGAGATGATCTACAACGAGCGACACAACGAAGTAATGTTGATTAAATACTTGGACGGCGAGTCATAGCCCGAAGTGACCAAAATTTCTTAGCATCGTAAACGATATGTGCTAGCATTTATGATATGGACAAAGATACTAACTTTGCCAATTGGCTCTACGACTCGCTCTCTAAGCCTTACTTCGTCCTGTTCGTCATAAGTTTGTACAACTTTCTCGCCGTTCCTGCTCGGTACGGTGGGCTTTGTTTCCACAATTGGGATCAGAATTTAGGGTTGGCGTTCCTATTGCTCGTCGCCGCCTCAGCCTTGTGGTTCGGCAGGTGGTGGAGTTGCAGCGCGGCAGGAATCTTATCCGGCAAAATGATCTTTGACTTTATGGGCGAGTCCCTTAAGGTTTTCGGTTTCTTAAGTAAGAAGGCGACGTATGAAGATAAATGGCTGACGCCTGAGAACTGGATCGGCTTCTACAAGAATCACCCGGCGGAGTTAATGCAAGTGTTTCTGGCCGCTGGGATTTTCTGCTTTGCCGTGCTTTACCTAGCGCGATTGATGCACACTGAGCGCGGCTCTCAAGTTAGGTGATTGAGCACTTATTTTATCTGCACGAGTTCCGGCTCACTCTCTTGCTTCTTCGCCCAATTCCCTTCCGCCAGCAACTTCTCGGTTTCCATCACAAATGCTTCGACAATATCTTCGCCCGCGACTTTGCGCATCGGCACGCCGTTTTTGAAGATCATGCCGACGCCGCGCCCGAAGGTTACGCCTAAATCCGAATCGTGCGCTTCGCCGGGGCCGTTGACGGCACAGCCCATGATCGAAAGGTGCAGAGGCTCTTCGATGTGCGCGAGGCGGCGTTCGATCTCGGTGACGATCTCCATGAAGTTATCAATATCGAGTCGCCCGCACGTCGGGCAGGCGACGACCGTCACGCCGCGCTGACGAAGTTCCAGCGAGCGCAAAATTTCCCAGCCAACGCGCACCTCTTCGTGCGGCTCGGCCGCCAAGGACACGCGGATCGTGTCCCCAATGCCTTCGTGCAAAAGTACTCCTAAACCGATGGCGGACTTGATCGATCCGGCAAAGGCCGATCCCGCTTCCGTCACGCCGAGATGAAGCGGGTAATCAACTTGCGCGGCGAGCAGGCGGTAAGCGGCGACCGTGCGGCGCACGTCCGAAGCTTTAAGCGAAATGATGATGTCCTGAAAATCAAGGTCTTCGAGAATGCGTATGTGGCGCAACGCGGATTCGACCATCGCTTCGGGCGTCGCCGTGCCGTATCTGGCGAGTAAATCTTTTTCAAGCGAGCCGCCGTTGACGCCAATTCGGATCGGGACATTCTGACTTTGCGCGGCGCGGACGACTTCGCGCACGCGCTCATGCGCTCCGATGTTACCGGGATTGAGTCGTAGTTTATCAACGCCCGCGTCGAGCGCCATTAACGCGAGTTTATAGTGAAAGTGAATATCTGCGACGAGCGGCACTTGGGGGGTGCGCTTGCGAATTTCTTTTAAGGCGATGGCGGCGTCTTTATCAACGACCGCGACGCGCACGATCTCGCAGCCCGCGTGCATCATCTCTTCGATCTGCTTCA
>JACCYN010000189.1 GCA_013696465.1 Pyrinomonadaceae bacterium | reverse complement strand
TCGTTGTCGCGGGCGACATTCACGCGCATCGTCTGCGCGTCGTGGGCGAATCGGTTGTGCGGCAAAATCTGCGTCGCGTTTCTTCAGTCGTGCTTGACGCTTCGCGTGAATTGCCGTTTGTTGAGGAGGCTTTTGACCGGGTGTTGGTTGACGCGCCGTGTACGGGGACGGGCACGCTCAGGCGCAACCCGGAAATACGCTGGCGCATCTCAAACGCGAATATCATCGAGTTGAGCGAAATTCAGAAACGGATTCTTGCTCAAGCCGCGAAGCGGGTGCGCGCGGGCGGGCGACTGGTTTACTCGACGTGTTCGGTTGAAAGGGAAGAGAACGAGGAAGTGGTCGAAGCGTTTCTTTGTGAACGAAGCGATTTTGCCGTGCTGCCGGATGCCGTGCCCGCAGCGCTTCGCACGAAGGACGGGGCGGCGCGCACGTGGCCGCACAGACACGACACGGACGGCTTCTTTATCGTTGCCTTTAAGCGCAAAGGCGGGGGCGAGAGCGGTTGAGAGTGGGAAAAATGGCTTGCGACTCTTCGTAAACGGGTGTTAGACTTCGCTGCTTCGATGTCGGAAGCTTCTGCCCCAAACGCCTCGGTGCCGGAGAGAGGCAACCAAAATTGTGATCGCGCCAAAACGAACTTTTCTCGGCTTGCTCGGTAAAATCATCATCGTCGCTTCCGCTCTCGTCGCCTTTCTTTTCGGGATGTTCGGAACAATTTATCTGTCTCTGCGCAGCCCCGAAGTGCAAGTGCCGAATCTCGTCGGGCAGGCGCGCGCGGAGGGCGAGACGGAATTGCAAAAGATCGGGTTGAACATACGCAAGCGCGCCGAACGCCCCAGCGCCGACGCCAAGCCCGACACGATCATCGATCAATCGCCGCGCGCCGGAGAGATGATTAAAGTCGGGCAGACGGTCGCCGTGATCGTCGCGCGTCCGCCGAAGGAAGGTGAGACGCCCATCGTGACCACAGCACCTTCGCCCGAAAATCGGAACGCAAACGAAACGGCGCGCGCGGAAAATCGCAGCCCGGACAACAGCAACGAAGCGAATCGCAACCGCAATTCTGCGAACAGAAACTCGAACGCGCGTAATACGAACAACCGTAACGCCAACAATCGCAACGCGAACGGCAATAACACCAACAACCTTAATCGCAACCCCAATGCGAACGCGCGCAACTTGAACACAAACGTTAATCGCAACCTGAACACGAATGTTAATCGTAACCAGAACGCTAACCGGAACACGAACAACGCAAACACAAACAGGCGTCCGCCCGTAATTGCTACGCCGCCCGCGAACGCGAACAGGCGTCCGTAGAAGAAAATTTACAAGCGCTGTCGCTATTGATTCATCTTTCGAGCGTGAGTTCTGAAAAACAAAAGATACGGTTGGAAAGCGAAACTGCGGTGGAGATCGCGCCGTCAGTGTTGTCGGCCGATTGGACGCGCGCCGGAGCGGACATAGAGGCGGCGGAGCGCGGCGGCGCTGGAGTTATTCACGTTGACGTGATGGACGGCCGTTTCGTGCCGAACATTACGGTCGGTTTGCCGATTGTAAAATCGCTGCGCCGCGCAACCCATCTGCCGTTGGACGCGCATCTAATGATCGAAGAACCGGGGCGTTACGCCGAACAGTTTGTCGAGGCGGGAGCGAATATGGTTTCCGTGCATGTGGAAGCCGACAGACATTTGCACCGAACTCTGACGGGCATCCGGGCGCGCGGCGCGCTGGCGGGCATCGCCATCAACCCGGCGACTCCGCTCGTCGCTATAGAAGAATCGTTGGCCGATGCCGATTACGTGGTGTTGATGTCGGTGAATCCCGGTTTCGGCGGACAAAAATTTATTCCTTCGTCAATAGATAAACTGCGTCGCTTGCGCCGGATGATCCGTGAGCGCAATTTGAAGACGCGCATTGAAATTGATGGAGGAGTTGATCAAGGTAACATCGCGGAAGTGGCAGCGGCCGGGGCGGATATTATTGTGGCCGGAACGGCCGTCTTCGGCACAAACGACCCTGAGCGTGCCGTGCGCGAACTGCGCGAGGCGGCCGTGCAATGGGTTTGAGATTCGGAGAAAAAGAATCGTTCGTTGTGTGTCGGCGGTTCAACTTGTTTACAATTATCCTTTATAATTCGTCTGCGGATTTAATGGAGGTTTCAAAAATGCGTTTTTGTCGTTCAATGACTTACGCCGTGTGTGCGCTGCTCGCTCTTTCATCAGCGAGCGTTAATGTAATTTTCGCGCAGGGCGGGCAAACAACGGGCGGGCAGCAGCAGGCGCGCGCGCAAAGCGAAGGTTCGCCTGTGCAACGCATCTCCGTGATGCTCTCGCGGCTCGACGGGCTGCGACGTTCGCTCAACAGCGCGCTCGCCAATCTCAATTCCTCTGATCGCAGTACATCCGGCGAGAATCAGTCGGCGGACGATCCGCGCACGCGCCTGCGCGGGCTGGAGCGCGAAGTCGCTTCGATTACGTCGGAAGTCAACGACTTACGCGGCAGGGCTGAGCGCGCCGAAAAATATGACGCGACGCAACTCGACAAATTGGAAACCTCGGTCGCCGACATCAACGAGCGCGTGCAAGGGGGCTTGCGCGCCACAGCCGGAGAACGTCGAAGCGGAGACGCGGGTGCGTCAACGGGCAGCCCGAAGAAAAAGAAGACCGGTTTCTTCGGCCGCATCTTGGGGCGCGGCGGCGATGACAAATACGCCGAACTGACGGGCGCGGTGGCGCCGGGTCGAGACCGCGAGTTGTTCGAGACGGCGACGCGCGTCGCCCGCAAGTCGAATTACGACGAAGCGCGTTTGCTCTATAACACGATTGTCACCACGTATCCCGAATCAATCTATTTGCCGCTCGCTAAACTCGCCGCCGCCGACACCTTCTACCTCGAAGGCACGACGAGCGCTCTGATTCAAGCGAGCGCCGCCTACCGCGATTGGTTAACGTTCTTCCCGACCGACCCGTTGGCCGACGACGTGATGCTCAAGCTAGCCGAAGTCGAAATGCGTCAGATGGGGTTGCCTGACCGCGACATCTCGCACGCGCGCAAAGCCGAACAGCAATTGAAAGTTCTCTTGCAGCAGTTTCCCGACACCGCCCTGCGCCCCGAAGTGAACACGCGCCTCAGCGAGACGCAAGAGAACCTCGCCATGTACAACTTAAAGGTCGGAAACTTTTACTACGACCGCTACACGCGCGGCGTCGCCCCGAACCCGCGCGGCGCGCAATCACGCTACCGCGAGATCATCGAGAAGTATCCGAACTTCACTTACTACGATGCGGCGCTCTTCCGCTTGGGCGTCACCTACGTGCAGGAAGAAGAGCCTGACGAAGCGGCGAAGTATTTCCAACAAATTCTGCGCAACTACCCGAACAGCGAATACACCGAGAAAGCGCGCGAGCAACTCGAAGCCATCGGCGCGCCCGTGCCGCAGCCCGATCCAAAGCGGGCGAACGAAGCGCCGCCGGAGCGTCCGTCGCTGACCGAGAAGATTTTTACCGAAGTGCTCGGCCGCGTCTCCGTCACAGTTAACAAAGACGGGGTGCTTATCAGCCGCGACAACGAAGATAGCGACTTGATTGCGCAAGCCATTTCGCGCGGCGGCAAACTGCCTGACAACACCACACCGACCGCTCCCATTCAAAGGCGTCCTCCGGCGCGCAACATCGCGCCCGCTCAACGTCCGGCGAATACCGCGCCCGCGACGAACAACGCCGACGCGAACAACACCAATCGCGTCACGATTCAACCGACGCAGCCGGGGCCGCCCACAGGCAGCAACACCGCGCCGCAAGCCGCGCCCGGCGCGGCGACGCCTCCGCCGACGGCTACGCCGCCCAGCACACCGCCTGCGACGAATACGCCGTCCACAACGCCGACGCCGACGCCCACGAACACTCCACCAAACGGCACACGACCGTAAACGAAAAGGCGAACAGATACCTGCGAGGTAGGATGAATATCAATCTCATCCTACCTCTAAGTTCGGCTGCCTACCCTTTGTGCATGACTCTCGAAAAGGCAAAAAGGTTGTGCTGCATCAGCGGTCTTCTCGGAGGGTTGCTGATGTTGACGGGTGATTACCTTTTCTACGGTGCTTTTACCAGTGGGCACGACCTGAATCCAATCGCCATCATGCGCACGCGCGCGGATTGGCAGTTGCTGCTTGGAGGAGCGGTCGGGCCTGTCGCCGCGATGTTCTATGCCGTTGGCATGTCAATCTTTTTCCTCACTCTCAAATCTGTTAATTACAGGCTGGCGGCTTTTGCCTCGCTCGCGCTGGCGGCGATGGTTCTCGTCGGTGGGGCGTACCACGCGGTATTTACTATGTATGGTTTTGTCGGAAGAGTTGGTAATCAGATTGAGCGTGAGCTACTGACGGGGAATGTCCGCACGCTCTACAACTGGCTGGCGTGGATGTCTTATGCCTGCGGGAATTTAGGAACTTTAACGGTACTAACACTCGGCATTCGACGGGAGAGCGAGTTTCCTAAATGGCTGTTGCCGCTTCTGCCGACAAACCTCGTTGTTTTATGCTTTCTGCTAACCCCGGCGTTCGAGAGTTTACCTGCGCCGCTCGGCGGGTTGATTCGGGGAGGACGGATCAACGGTTCGTTCGTTTTGTTCTTCGCCCTCGCAACATGGGCGTTCTGGTCGTCTGGCGAGAATCATGCATCAGCCGTAGTGCCGATTGCTTCCGGCGCGGCAGCCAAACCAGTCATTGGAGCCGACGACGTATCGCGCGGCTTTCATCCGCGAGACTTACGTGGCTGTTGCGTTGTGTGCGCTGCCGCTCAATTCAGCCGTTTTGTTAAAACTCTTCATTTGCCCGCAATGTGAAGCGGATGTTAAAATCCGCAACGTAATCTTTCCTGTCGAAACGGTTTACGATCAGTTGCACGAGCCGTTCGGTCATCAACAAGCGTGGCACAAGAAAAAGTAATTTCACCCGATTCGCTAAACAACCGACATCGCACCGCTTCAATGGTTGTGATCGGCATTGCTGTGTTGACGCTCCTGTTGCTCGCCGTCGTTAATTTAGGTCGCGCGGCGTTTGATTCGCCCAGAGTTAGAGACCCGGCGCTTGCTTACGGTTTATGGATTGCGATTCTCGTTTTCGGTCTCGGCGCGATTGCTTACCGCCGCACTAAATTCTCCGCCATGCGCTTGCGCGCCATCGCGGGCTTGCGCGGCACAGACGGATTGCTCGCCACTCTACAGCGAACCACGATCATGCTCGCCCTGCTCGGCGGCGTAATAGCTTTAATGGGTTTTATGAGCGCGTATTTGACGGGTGAGCCGACGGACATGAACTACGCGGGCGTGATCGCGCTCGCCGTGCTGCTTTACTGTTACCCGCGCCGCTCATCTTGGCAGCGCGCCGTCCAAGAACTTGGAACGACGGGCGCGGAAACTTCCACGTCCGTCAAAGGAGAAACCGCGTGAAGGTGTTTTGTGCGCGCCTCGTCCGCCGCTTAAAAGTAGCAGGTGTAGTTTGTTTCATCTGCATGGTGAGTCAAACGGCGGGCGCTATAGAGACTGCGCCTGCCGCGCGGACTTTCTCTCCACAGCAACAGACGCAAGCGCTGACTCCTCCGGATCGCGGGAATGCGAACGCCTTTGCTTCCACTTCGCAAGACGTAACGCGCGAACGACGCGCGCAGGCTTACGCGAAATTGCTCGAAGGTCATCGCTATCTTGTCGCCGCGCGACGCGGGGCGGCCGAC
>JACCYN010000177.1 GCA_013696465.1 Pyrinomonadaceae bacterium | reverse complement strand
CGGCCATCTCTTTGACAAGACGCCCGACGCGCGCCACCGCGTCCATGTTGATTCCGGCGCGCGTCGTAGCGACGTTGAGCGAGCCGCACAAGCGTTCGGTCGAAGCAAGCGCCTCCGGCAGCGAATCGAGAAATTCGCTCTCGCCGTTTGTCCAACCTTTGTGGACGAGCGCCGAATAGCCGCCGATGAAATCAATGCGGACGTTGCGCGCCGCACGATCTATTTGTTGCGCAAGATGAATGTAATCACCTCGCTTGTTCGCCGCTCCACTGATGAGCGAGGCGGGCGTGATCGAGATTCTTTTGTTGGCGATGCGAATCCCGAACTCATCGCCGATCTCGTCCACCGTCCGCACGAGCGATTGCGCCACGCGCTCGATCTTTTCGACGACGCGCGCGCTGGTTTCCTCAATCGTCGCGGCGGCGCAATCGCGCAGTGAAAGTCCGAGCGTGACGGTGCGGATGTCGAGATTCTCCATCTCCGTCATCCGCACCGTCTGTAATATTTCCGCCTGCGTGTATTCCATGCCTTAGAGATTCTAACCGACGAAACTGTTGAGCAGCAGCAAGAGAAGAAAGAGGATGAAGAGTACGAAAGCAACAAGCACGAAGCGAAGGCCGGGATCGGCTGCCGCTTCGTCCAACGCGCTCACGGAAGTTTCGTGCAAGCGTTCGCCGCGTCCATGCCGACCCTCGTCTTCGTGGACAAAATCCGGCTTGTGCGTCGCACGAACTGTGTGGCTTCTTTTGAGCGCTGCGTTTTCTTTCTGCGCGGAAGCGTTCGATGCGTTCGCTTCCGTCGCGCTCGTCGTTTGCGCGCCTGCCGTGTCAGCTTCAGGCGCTTCCAAATCGCGCGACTCTGCGCGCGGCTGGGCAAAGACTTCCGATTGTTGGGGCGGCGGTGAAGCGGTGAAGCGCTCGGCGGACGCGGAAGGAGCATCGTTCTCTCCTAAACTCCGACCGCACTGCGGACAAAACGCGGCGCGGGCACGCACCGACGCGCCACACGCGCGACACCGCCGCGATATTTCAGGATTCGACATGCTCCGCGAGTTGAGATAATCAGCAGCGACGAAGGAACGCCCCTTCCGACTTTACCCTTTGCGCCGACTGTCCTTTTCTTGCGCGACTCCTTTGAAAGGTTTTTTGTCGCTCGTCTTCACGTCAACAATGCGCCCCGTTTTTGTATCGCGCTTCGCGGCGTCGCCGCTCTCCGTTTCAAATTGCGTGCGGTCTTTAACCGTTCCCTTGCGGCTTCCTTTGCTCGTGTTCTTTGCCATCCTGATGTTCTCCTTCTCTCGTAACGAAGCTGTCTTGGTAAATTAAATACGGTGCATCTGATTGAATAAATCCTCGCGCTGCGCGTAGATGCGAACACCTAAACGGTCGCCTTCGCGCCGGAAGCGTTCCTTGAGTTCGGCCGCCGACTGTTTCGCCTGCGTCGTGTCGGCGATCAATACCATCGCAAACTTCCCGCCGACCACCGTTTGATTAATATCAATAATGCTGCATTCGGATTCAGCGAGGATTTGCGAGACGGCGGCGACGATGCCGGGACGATCTACGCCGAACACAGAGACGACGAGGCGGTTCGCGGAGTCTCGCGCGTCGCCTGCGCCTCCTTGCCGCTCCGCGTGCGCGTCCGCTCGCGCCGCACCGTCACCGTTCGGCGCAAGCGACGGTTCGACGAGGCGATAAATGTCCGCCACCAAGTTTTCAATTGTCGCCTCGTCAACCTCCGCGCCCAACCGCTCATAAACCGCCCGCGTGATGCGGTAGATCAACTCTTCGTTTGCCATAATCAAAGAAGGCAAAAGGTAAAAGTAAAAAGGCAAAAATGAAGATAAAAGAAACTCTTTTTCTTGTTCTTAACTTTTGCCCTTTGTCTTTTTACTTTTACCTTTTAATCGTTCCATTGTCGCCGGGGCGCAGTTCGCGCGCGGCGCGGGCGAGTTCTTCTGATTCCGTGTCCTGCACGTCCACGCGATCAACGATGCCGACAACGGCCGCCTCGATTGACATCTCCTGATCACCGATGGCAGAGCGCGCCGCCTTGCCGTAAGCGCACAGCACCATCTCGCCGACGCCCGCGCCCAGACGGTCGGCGACGACGACGATGTTCTTCGTCGGCTCTTTATCAAGATCGTAAGGATGCACGACGAGAAACCGCATGCCTTCAAGATCAGGCGTCTTCTTCGTTGACCAAACTGTGCCGACGACTTTGGCGAGAAACATAAAAAAAACAGGAGTCAGAATGAAGAGCAGTTTTATTCCGTCTCCTGACTCCTATGCCTTTGCAAACACTTCGGCTGCGTCGCCCATGTCGTGGGCGGCGGGTGTGATGATCGTGCGGGCGTTGGTGTAAATCTTTTCGCCTTTTTGCATCGCGCGGCGCACGTCGTCTTCGCAGACGAAATCAACGGTGTGGTGTCCGTTTGATTGTGCGGTGGCGGGCGCGCTGTCACCGTTCGATATTTTCGGCTGTGTAGAAATGATTGGTGTCGTTGCTGCCGAACCGCTTTGGGCAGAGGAAGCAGTTACATCGCTTTGCGCTGCGCTCACACGAGGAAAACCGTTGCCGCCGTCCGCTTCGGCGATGGGCGCTGCTTCGGCGTGCGGCGCGGCTTCGGCGTGCGATTGTTGGATTCCGGCGGCAACGTCAACACCGGGTTGTTGCGGTGGCGGCGATGCGGTCGGGCGCAGGTGCGCGCTCGATAAATCAACTGATGCTGCGGCGGATGGATTGACGCTTCGTGTTGATAGAAAACGATCCACGATTCCGGCGATCTCTTCGCGGCTGATCGAAGCTGAGACGGGAGTTTGCGCGGGAGTTGAACCGGACGATTTAGTGAACGGCGAAGCGTTGGCGACTCCTTGCGCGTTTGTCTTCGCATCCGTTTTAGCGGGACGAGAACTTGCGACCGCGCGCGTTTCAAACGCGACGCGCTTGATGTCCATGAGATGAAGCGGCGATATGTTGTCGCTCGTCACGTTGCCGCCCCACGAACCGCAACCCAAAGTCATCGAAGGCGGAAGCGCGGTTGAAAAACCGATTGCGCCGTGCGTCGTCGGGCTGTTGACGATCACGCGCGAGGCGGGCATCTCGGTGCCGAAAGCGCGCGCCACATCGCGCGAACTTGTGTGCACTCCGGCGGTGTGACCCATGCCGCCGTAAGAGAGAATCTCGAAGCACCGCGCCGCGCCGCGCTCCAATCCGTCTTCGACGTAAAAGGCGAGAATCGGCGACAGCTTCTCCATCGAGAGCGGATGCTCACGCCCAACGCCGCCGACTTCCGCGACGAGGCAGCGCGTGTCAGGCGGCACGCTCAAACCTGCCATCTTCGCAATCGTCTCGACTGATCTTCCGACGACGGCCGGGTTGAGGCTGCGTTGCGGCGTGGCGACCACTTTGGCGAGTTGGTCGGCTTCCGCCGCGCTCAAGAAATGCGCGCCCTGCTCTTTTAATTGTTCGCGCACCTGCTTGGCAACGGGCGCGTCCACCACAATCGCTTGCTCCGAAGCGCAGATCGTTCCGTTGTCGAAACACTTGCCGGTTAAGATGTTTTGCACGGCGCGCGGGACATCGGCTGTACGTTCGACGAAGACGGGCACGTTGCCGGGACCGACGCCGAACGCGGGCTTGCCCGACGAATACGCGGCGCGCACAAGTCCGATGCCACCCGTCGCAAGAATGAGCGCCGTCTGCTTGTGCTTCAT
>JACCYN010000143.1 GCA_013696465.1 Pyrinomonadaceae bacterium | reverse complement strand
GCGTGCTGGCGCGCCTCAAACCGACCGCGACCATCGAACAAGCGCAAAGCGAAATGAACGCGCTCGCGCGCCGCCTCGCCGAACAATATCCGCAGACAAATGCGAACCGAAGTTTTCTTTTAGAGACACTGCTCGACACCGAAACGCGCGGGCCGCGTCCGTACCTACTGTTGATGCTCGGCGCGGTCGGCTTCGTGCTGCTTATCGGCTGCGCGAACGTCGCAAATCTTCTGCTGTTGCGCGCCACCGTGCGTGGGCGTGAGATCGCGATCAGAACGGCGCTCGGCGCAAGCCGTCTGCGCATTATGCGGCAGTTGCTGACGGAGAGTGCGTTGATCGCGCTTGCGGGCGGCGCGCTTGGGTTGCTGCTCTCGGTGTGGGGAATTGATTTTATCAGGAAGGGGATGCCGCCGAACTTCATCAAACTCATTAGCGGCTGGGACAACATCGGCATTGATTGGCGCGTGTTCGCGTTCACGTTTCTGCTGTCGCTCCTAACGGGCGTCGTCTTCGGCCTCGTTCCCGCCTTGCAAGCTTCAAAAACAAATCTCAACGAATCCTTAAAAGAAGGCGGACGCAGCGCCACGGACGGGCGCGGAAGCAACCGCACGCGCAGTCTGCTCGTCGTTTCAGAAGTCGCACTCTCGCTCGTGTTGCTCGCGGGCGCGGGACTTATGATCCGAAGTTTTATCAGCTTGCTCAACGTTCAACCCGGCTTTAACGCAAGCAACGTGTTGACGGCCGACATCACTTTGCCGCGCTTGAAATACCCGGAGCCGGAGCAGCGCGTGAAATTCTACGAACAATTGCTCGACCGCGCGAGCAGCTTGCCGGGCGTAACGGCCGTGGCGGCCGTTAACAACATCCCGGTCGGGTGGAGCAACACCGAAACCGGCTTTTACGTCGAGGGGCGCGGCGCACCGCCCGTCGGACAAGCGCCGCTCGTTTTCTTCCAAGTCATCAGTCCGAATTATTTCAACGCGATGCAGATTCCGCTGCTGCAAGGGCGCGCTCTCACCGAACGCGACACGGCAGACGCGCCGCTCGTCGTCATCGTTAGCAACTTGCTCGCGCGGGAGTATTTCGGAAACGAAAACCCGCTCGGCAAGCGACTGCGTTTCGGTGGCGAGAAAGTTTACGAGATCGTCGGCGTAGTCGGAGACGTAAGGCACGAAGCTTACAGCGAGCGCGTGGACAAACCTGAGTTGGCCGTCTATGTGCCGCACGCGCAATCGGCTTGGAACACGATGACGATTGCGATGCGCACGAGGGAGGGCGCGCAGGCGGGCGTCATCCCCGCGCTGCAAGCGGAGGTGGGGGCGATAGACAAAGATCAGCCGATCTTCAACGTGCGAACGATGAACCAGATCATCACGGAATCAATGGCCCCGCAGCGTCTATCTGCATTTCTCTTTGCAGGCTTCGCCTTGATCGCGCTCGTGCTCGCGGGCGTCGGCATCTACGCCGTGATCTCTTACTCAATCGCGCAACGCACGCACGAGATCGGTATTCGCATGGCCTTGGGCGCGCAAGCAGGCGACATCTTCCGCCTCGTCGTCAAGCAAAGCATGACGTTGATCCTCGTCGGCATCGCCATCGGCGGGATTGGCGCGTTCGCCGTCACGCGCTTGATGGCGAGCATACTTTACGGCGTGTCGGCTTCTGATCCGGTGACGTTTACGTGCGTCGCGCTGCTGCTCGGAGG
This sequence comes from Pyrinomonadaceae bacterium, assembly GCA_013696465.1. Lineage (GTDB taxonomy): Bacteria > Acidobacteriota > Blastocatellia > Pyrinomonadales > Pyrinomonadaceae > JACCYN01. The sequence continues at coordinate 1,912 of JACCYN010000143.1, read as the reverse complement.
CATCGCGTTTCTCGCTTGCTACATTCCGGCGCGCCGCGCCACGCGCATCGATCCGATGGTGGCACTGAGGTACGAGTAAAAGTTAAGGCATCAACAATGAGAAACTTATCGCAAGATATACGTTACAGCTTACGGATGCTGTGGAAATCTCCCGGCTTTACCTTTGTCGCGGTCGTCGCTTTGGCACTCAGCATCGGCGCGAACGTCGGAGTCTTCAGTGTGGTCAATGCCGTACTGCTGCGCCCTCTACCATTTGTGGATCAAGAACGCTTATTCGTCGTGTGGAAAGCGGATGCGACGGCGAGCAATCCATTCGTCGAATTGTCCGTCCCGGAATTCAACGACTGGAAAAATCAGAGTCAAGTTTTTGAAAGCCTCGCGGCGATGCCGACGACCGTGTATGGCTATGGATATACGCTGACGGGGCGCGGCGAACCCGTGCAGATTGAGAGTTCCAAAGTAACGGGCGAGTTTTTTCAAACGCTCGGCGCACAAGCGGCGTTAGGAAGAACTTTCGGAGCGGAGGAAGACAAACCCGGTGCGAGGCGTGTCGTCGTACTGAACCATCGCTTCTGGCAAAAGCAGTTTGGCGGGGACGTTGGAATCGTCGGACAAGAAATCACACTTAATGGCGTGAATAACCAAGTCGTCGGCGTGATGCCCCCGGAGTTCGACTTTCCAAAAGGCGCAGACTTGTGGACGCCGCTTACTTCCGGGATGAGTCAGCGCGCAGTTGAAAATCGTGACGCGGTTTTCCTGCAAGCAATCGGGCGTCTTAAACAAGGCGCTACTATCGAAGGGGCGAACGCGGAACTCGACACTATTATAAAGCGCGTTGTCGCCGCACACCCGGAGACAACTGCGGGCGAACAGCGTGCAGTCGTCACGCCACTCGCCGAACACGTCTTCGGCAACGCGCGCCCCGCACTTTATTTGCTGCTCGCCGCTTCCGGTTTATTACTGCTGATTGCGTGCGCCAACATCGCTAACATGCTGCTCGCGCGCGCGACGGCGCGCCGTCGTGAGATAGCAGTGCGTGCCGCGCTTGGTGCGAGTCGCGCTCGACTCGCGCGGCAGTTCCTGACCGAAAGCCTGACGCTCGCTTTGATTGGCGGCACGCTCGGCATCCTACTCGCATACTGGTTGATTGACCTGCTCGCGTATCTCGCGCCAAGCGATGTACCGCGCATAGATGAAATCGCGCTCGACGCTTCGGTCTTAATCTTCGCGTGCGGTGTGACGCTCTTGACCGCCGTCATCTTCGGCGGCGTGCCGGCACTCGTCACATCACAAATCAACCTTAACGAAACCTTGAAAGAGAGCGGCGCAAAGCTCACAGGTGAGCGTCGGGGGAAACGTCTGCGCGGTGCGCTCGTCGTAGCGGAAATAGCGATTACCGTTGTGCTGCTTGTCGGTGCAGGAATGATTCTGCGTAGCTTCCTTAACTTGCGCGATGTGCCGCTCGGCTTCGAGCCGCGCGGCGTCTTGACGATGCAACTCTCATTACAGGGCAGGAAGTACGCCAATCCGCAACTGCGTCAAGAGTTTTACGGAAGTCTGCTTGAACGTCTCGAAGAGCAGCCGGGCGTGATTGCCGCTGCCGGGATTCTGATTCGCCCGCTTGAAGGAACTATTGGCTGGGACGTGCCATATGCGACCGAATCCCAAACGCCGGACGAAGCGCGCCGCAACGAAGTCCCGAACTATGAAGTGATTACGCCGCACTACTTCCGAGCGATGAACATCCCTCTCATGCAGGGGCGCGACTTTACCGGACAAGACACCTTGCAAACTCCGCAAGTCGTCATCATCAGCGACCGTATGGCGGAGCGAATTTTCCCCGCCGGCGTTGACCCGCTCGGACGGCGAATCAAACTCGACCCGTCGGATGCGGAATCGCCGTGGCTGACAA
>JACCYN010000116.1 GCA_013696465.1 Pyrinomonadaceae bacterium | reverse complement strand
CCCGCCTGCCCTTTGTAGGCGCGCACGCCCGTCTCTTCCGAGACTTGCGAGACAGCCGTGAAGGTTTGATAGTTTGAGAATATGTCGGGGAAGAGTCCGCCGCCCGTCTGATCGAAAGCGGGTTTTTGAATCGCTTGGCTTCCCAACACGGCGCGCAAGAGTTTAACGTGCGCCGCTTCGTTCTTGCCGACGCGCTCGAAGATTTTGCGGTCGCTCGCCGGAATCAAGCCGCGCGTCTTATTCGCGGTGGTGTAGAGATCATCTTCTCTCATCTCTAGCAGCAAAGCGAAGTTGAGCACTTCGACGATCTGCGCAGGCAAGGCCGCGCCCTGTCCGAAAGTTTCGCCCGCCATCATGCCGAGCGCGACGGGCGCAGAAGCCACAGCCGCGCCGACTTTCATGCCCTTCGTGATCGCGTCGCGGCGCGAGACGATGCGACCGAACAGTTCAGGATCGAGTCCGTCTAAAATGGTTTTGTTTTTCATCCTTATCCCCTTTAAGCCTTCGGCAAGTTGTCGCCACTGATCTTCGTTTTGATAAACAACCCGGCGAGTTTCAACACCGCTCCGGGACTGCGCTCGAAGTCTAACGGTTTCGGCGCGAAAGAATCAGAGCGCGGTTTAAGAAGATCGCGGATCGCGGCTGCGTGACGCGCTTCGACCGAGACGATCTTTCCGGCGAGCAAAAGGTTTTGCGGGTCGGTTAAGAGTTGCCCCGCGCCGTTGTAGGCCGACACGCCCAAGTCCTCGAAAATCTGCGCGGTTTTTAACACGCTCGCGCGACTATCGAATTTGACTTTACTGAAGTCGGGCACAAGCGCGGGGATCGCGTTTGTGCCGAGCGCGGCTTTGAAAAACTCACGGTGGACGATTTCGTGATCGCGCAAGTCGGTTAAAATCTGCCGCTCTTCGGCCGTCATTCCGGCGTAAGGCGAACTCATCACCTGCGTGTAGTAGGCGGCTTCGAGTTGCTCTAAGGCGTAAGCGTAGTTCAGGATTCCGGTGTCGCCCGAACCGAGATCAACCGTGCCGTCTTGCGGCGCAACGGGGATGCTAAAGAATCTGTTTTCTGCCAACGCGGTTGCGCCCGTGATGGCGAGCGCAGCGGCTGCGCCGCCGCTTAACTTGAGAAAAGTTCGCCTGCCGTCAGACTCAGCCGTGCAGCGCGGAAGCTCGAATTCTTCATTCGGCTTGTTCTTATAGGACATTCACTTACCTCCATTTGTATCGTCTCGAACGAGACAAGAACGTAGGCGCTCATAAGGATCGCCCACATGAGTTTTACGATTCTCGACTTGTGTTTGGATTGCCGCGCGGAAAGCAAATTACCGACTTCAAACACTTGTCACCTTTTATTCTTAAACTCAAGCGCGACTGAATTCATACAGTAGCGCAAGCCCGTCGGCCGGGGGCCGTCCGTGAAGACATGGCCGAGATGCGCGCCGCATCGGGCGCAATGAACTTCGGTTCGAGTCTCGCCCGCGCTGTCGTCCTTTTCCGTTCCGATGTGAGTTTTGGCAATCGGCGCATAAAAACTCGGCCAGCCCGTGCCGGAATCAAACTTCGTCGCGGAGCTAAAGAGCGAGAGTCCGCAACCCGCGCAAACGTACGTTCCCTTACCTTTGAAGTCGTTGTATTTACCACTGTAGGGTCGCTCGGTGCCGCGTTCGCGCATAACGTGGAACTGCGGCGCGGTGAGAAGGCGTCGCCATTCTTCGTTTGATTTATTGACGCGGCCGACCGTATTTCGAGTTTGGTTGGAAGTTGTTTGAGATCGTGCGTGCCGGGCAGACAGGGATGCGCCGCCGACGCCCGATGCAAAGACTACGAGCATCGTCAGGAAATACTTTTTCACTTCGGTTTGTTCTCCAATTTAAGACGCATCAGAAGCATTGCTGAAGCGTTGCTCATGTTAATCTACGAAATGAAGTGCGTTTATGGATTTGTATTAACAGAGCTAACATTAGCAATGCTATAATTTCGTTCATAAAAATCCCAGACACGTCTTGCTACATCAGCGTGTGAGAAACAATTGTGGGTAAGCTTCGGTAGTTCGCTCAAGTCTCGTTTCGAGAGCCAAACGCTTTGAATCCCGAACAAGAACAAGCAATACAATCTGACGCTGAGTTGATTCGCGCCATCGCGCGGGGAGACGAAGCGGCGCTCGCGCGTCTTTATGACGTTTATGCGCCAACCCTTTTTAGCATGTTGCTGCGTATATTACACAGCCGCGCCGAAGCGGAGGACGTATTGCAGGATATTTTCTTGCAAGTCTGGCAGCACGCGCCGCAGTTTAATGAAGAGCGCGGTCGCCCCTTCACGTGGCTGGC
>JACCYN010000179.1 GCA_013696465.1 Pyrinomonadaceae bacterium | reverse complement strand
GACCTTTTCTGTAATTTCCAGTTTCAGGTGCCGCGTTGCAATTCGGCGCACTAATTCAATTGCTTCCCTCGTGTAAGAAAGTGCTTGAGTGCCCCCAAGGATGTGTTCATCATTTTGTCGTTGACAGGCGCACCCTGCAGTTGTTAGTCTGACGCCGCGACGAACCGTTTACCTTTGGTTCCTCGTCGAAGAGATTGTTTTATGAACTGCGAATCCGCTTTCAACATCACCGTCGAATATCGCATGAATACTCAGGTCGCGTGTGCGCATCTGCTGCAGTGGTGGCGTGTGTCTCTACATGTTCCTAACCGGGCGGAGGCGCAAAAACTTTTGTAGTCATCATTAAAGTTTCTGATTTTGTTGTTAGTCGCAGCCGCCTACACTGGGTGGCTTTTTTTTGTGCTCGCAAGGACGAGCCGCAAACACGCGAAGGTAAATGAAACGGAAGATGCGAAAGATTTTGGCGGAGAGTACCAAGCGATGAGTGACACGATGCAGAAAACCATTCAATCAAACGCAGTGCGCCGTCCGGCGTGGCTACTGCCGACTCCCGCGCGTCGTGATGAAAGTTCGGAAGACGCGCGCGTGCGCCGCTTATTGTTAAAACTAATGCGCGGCGAAGACTTGCTCCGCACCGAAGCCGCCGAGCTTCTCAGCGCGATGTTGGACGAGCGCGCGACCGACGCGCAGATCGCCGCCGCGCTCGTCGCCCTCGCCGTCAAAGGCGAAACGGTGGAAGAGTTGACTGGCATGGCGGAGGCGATGCGCGCCCGCGCCGTGAGCATTCATTCCCGGCACGCAAATTTCATCGACACGGCGGGCACGGGGTCAAGTTATGCCAAGACTTTCAACGTCTCGACCGCCGCCGCATTCGTCTGCGCGGGCGCGGGACTTGCGGTTGCCAAACACGGAAGCCGCGCTGCGACGAGCCGTGCGGGAAGCGCTGACGTGCTCGCTGCGCTCGGCGTCAATGTAGATGTCGCACCGGAAATCTCCGAAAGGTGTTTGAATGAGACGGGCGTCTGCTTTATGTTCGCTCCGCTTTATCACCGCGCGGCGGCGCGTGTCGCCGGAGTGCGGCGCGAGTTGGGCGTGCATACGACTTTCAATTTGCTCGGCCCCTTAACGAACCCGGCGCGCGCCCCGCGTCAAATCATCGGCGTGTGGCACGAGTCACTCCTCGAACCGCTCGCACACACGCTCAATGCGCTCGGCACAAAGCGCGCGTGGGTCGTGCACGGCGAGGACGGGCTTGATGAAGTGACAACTTCTGCCGCAACCAAAGTTGCTGAGGCATGTGCGGGAAAAGTTCGCGTGTTTACGGTTACGCCGGAAGATTTCGGGTTCAAAGAAAGAGATTCGCTCGCCCAGTTGCGCGGCGGCGACGCTCAAGAGAATGCCATGATCATTCTTGACGTCCTGCGCGGCAATCGAACAGGTGCGACGGGCGCGGCTCGTCAGCTTGTTATTGCGAACGCCGCCGCCGCACTCTACGTCGCAGGCGCGGCGGAGAATTTGCGCGACGCGGCGCGACAAGCGGCGTACAGCATCGAGAGCGGCGCGGCTGATGCGAAACTTGGCGAACTAATCGAAAGGACGAATGCTTGATGATTTCACCTGATTTTCTCACGGAGATCGTCGCGCATCAGCGCGAGCGCGTTCTCGCTCGAACACAAGGCGAGAACGCTGACCTGCGCTGCGCCGCTCAAGAAGCGCGTAAGGACAAGTCATCGCATCGCCTGCGAGACGCTTTGCGAATCTCTGACTGCATTAACATCATCGCCGAAATAAAACGCGCGTCTCCGTCTAAAGGCGTGATCCGAGAACGCGTCGTGCCCGCAGATTTGGCGCGCGAGTACGCGGCAGGAGGAGCAGCAGCGATCTCCGTTTTAACGGAGGAAAAATACTTTCGCGGCTCTCTAAACGATCTCCGAATGGTCAGCTCCGCGACGCAGCTTCCCGTTCTTTGCAAGGATTTCATTATCCATGAATCTCAAATTTATGAAGCTGCGGCGGCGGGCGCGGATGCGGTGCTTTTGATCGTCGCTGCTCTTGATGCGATGCAACTCGCGCGCTTACGCGAGGTCGCCGAAGATTGTCTCGGCTTGGATGCGCTCGTCGAAGTGCACGACGAGGACGAGATGCGCCGGGCACAGGATTGCGGCGCGATGCTTGTCGGAGTCAATAACCGCAATCTGCGCACCTTCAAAGTTTCGCTCGAAACCTCTTTTGAACTCGCAACGTTTGCCGCCGCCTACACAATTCTTGTGAGCGAAAGCGGTTTAAGCGCGGCGGATGATCTCCGCCGGTTGCACGCTCTCGGTTACAGAGGTTTTCTGATCGGGGAAACTCTCATGCGCGCCCGTGATGCGCAAGCGGCGTTGCGTGAACTGCGACGTGCGGTGGAAGTAACAATTTGATTTCGGGTTGTATGGATAAAGCAAAACAACTTGAGATGATGAATCAAGCGCCAAAGGTGCGGGCGTTCGTATCAACTACGTCAACGCCGGGAACACGGGTGAAGATTTGCGGCATCACGAACAAAATTGATGCGCTGGCCTGCGTCGAAGCGGGCGCGCATCTTCTCGGCTTCAACTTTTATCCGGGAAGCCCGCGCCATATCAGGGCGGGAGCAGCACGCGGCATTGTCGAAGCGGTGAAAGAGCGCGCTGTTTCGGTGGACTGCGTCGGCGTTTTTGTGAATGAAGAAATAGAAGACGTGCGGCGCATCGCCCGCGAAACGCATCTCGACGCGGTGCAGTTGCACGGCGACGAATCCCCTGAATATTGCGTCGCGCTCCGCCCGCTCAAAGTGATCAAGGCTTTGCGCGTCAACGAAACTTACGACCCGCGCGAAGCGGCGCGGTATTCATGCGAAAGCGTCTTGCTCGATGCTTGGCGGGAAGTCTCTTACGGCGGCACGGGACAGACTTTCAACTGGTCGCTTGCTTGCTCAACACGCGCACACGTCGTGCGTCTGCTGCTCGCTGGCGGACTCACGCCGGAGAACGTCGGCGAGGCAGTAAAGATTGTGCAACCTTTCGCCGTTGACGTGTGCGGCGGCGTGGAAAGCGCGCCGGGACGTAAAGACATCGCGCGCGTGCGGCGTTTCATAGACGCAGTTCACAACGCTAGCGCGGAAATCTGAAGAGAAGATCGGCAAGGAGCAATCGCAATCAACGAAGAAGATGAAATTATGAAAGCAACACTAATGCAGCAACCTGAATTGACACAGCAACCGGATGCGCGCGGACACTGGGGAACTTACGGCGGTCGTTACGTTCCCGAAACTCTGATGGCTCCGCTCGAAGAATTGACCGAAGCCTTTCATGCGGCGCAGGCGGACACAGACTTTAACCCTGAACTTGAAAGTCTCTTACGCGATTACTCCGGTCGCCCGACGCCGCTCAGCGAAGCCGCGCGGTTAACGGAACACGCAGGGGGCGCGCGCATCATCCTTAAACGCGAAGACCTTTCACACACGGGTTCGCATAAGATCAACAACGCGCTCGGTCAGGCGTTGCTCGCACGGCGCATGAAGAAACGTCGAGTCATTGCCGAGACGGGCGCGGGTCAACACGGCGTGGCGACCGCGACCGCGTGCGCGTTGTTTAATCTGGAATGCGTCATCTATATGGGCGCGGAGGACATGCGGCGGCAAGCGTTGAATGTGTTTCGCATGGAATTGCTCGGCGCGGAGGTGCGCGAAGTGCGGGGCGGCACGCAAACGCTTAAGGATGCGATCAACGAAGCGCTCCGCGATTGGGGGACGAACGTGAAGGATACTTATTACCTTCTGGGGAGCGCGCTCGGCCCGCATCCCTACCCGCTCATGGTGCGCGAGTTTCAAAGCGTGATCGGGCGCGAAGCCCGCGCGCAAATCTTGGAGAAGGAAGGAAGTTTGCCCGGCGCGCTCATTGCCTGCGTCGGCGGAGGCTCGAACGCTATCGGACTGTTTCACCCGTTTCTTGCAGACCGCGCGGTGCGCATGATCGGCGTTGAAGCAGGAGGCAAGGGCGCGCGGAT
>JACCYN010000083.1 GCA_013696465.1 Pyrinomonadaceae bacterium | reverse complement strand
GCGATTTGCCGCTGCCGCCGTAAGAATTATTCAGCACGCGCAGATTGACGCCGCGCTCGCGCATCATCTTGGCGTAGCGATAAGCTCGGATGATGTTCGACGTTGAGCCGCTGCCGCTTTCCGAGCCTAAAACCTTGAGCGACATGATGCTGACTTGCCAATTGACGCCCGCGATGCCCAGCGCGTTGTTGCCCGTCGCGCCGATTGTGCCCGCAACGTGAGTGCCGTGATCATCAATCGTCGGACTGTCGTAAACCGAAGCGTCGTTGTTGTGGAAGTCGTAGCCGTTTACGTCGTCAATATAACCGTTGCCGTCATCGTCCACGCCGTTCGCGGCCGTTTCACCGGGGTTCTGCCAGATGTTATCTCGCAAGTCGGGATGATTAACGTCAACGCCGCCGTCAACAACTCCGACCACAACGCTTCTGCTGCCGGTGGTGATGTCCCACGCGGACGGCGCGCCGATGTTTCGCAGGCCGTACATTTCAGGAAAACGCGGATCGTTAGGAGTTGCCGTTGAGCGCCAGATAAAATTCGGTTCGGCGTAAACAACGTCCTCGCGGCGATTCAAAGCTTCGATGGCGTCAAGCGTCTGTTCGGGTTCGACGTGCGCCACGCGCAAGCCTTCGACGAGTTCGGAGCCGTCAAACGGTTCGACCTCAAGCGCGATCTCGCGGTTGTTCGTTCTGAGTGGCGCGATGGCGCGTTCCTTGTTCGCAGCCGTCTCTTCCGAGCGAAAGCGCACGAGAATCTCACCCGGCACAAACTCTACTTGGCGAATTTTGTTTTTCGCGCTGGGTTGTGAAAAGGATTCTTGCGGAGCGGCAAGCGATGCGGGAGACAAAGCAAAAGAAGTAATGAGAAGAAAGCTTAAAACGGAAGCAAGCGCACGCGAGCGCATAATGAGGGCTGGACGTTGGGGGCGCGCCGACGAGGACGACATCGAGGGTACTCCTTGTTCCTTCTTAGGAAAGATTAAAACGACAAAGTAATGTGCGAACGGTCAGCCGTCAAATTAAAACTGAGCTTACCGCCCGGAGTAGGACGCCGCTAATTTTACCCTAATCGATCAAAGAAATGTAAGAGTTGCGGGGGTTGTTGCAACACTTCGCGCACAAGCGGAATTTCAGATGCGATTGCGCGTCCCTAAAGTTGCCCGTTAAACTGACATTTTTCGCCTAAAACCGTAACAAAGCGGCTCTCAAACGATCAGCGAAACTGCTGCGCAAACTGTTCGGTGCCGAACGTGCCGATGCCGTTTAAGCGGAAGCTGAACACAAAGCGATTTTCGCGGCGGAGGCCGAAATTGTAGGAAGCGTACTGCGTGGTGATGGCGCAGCAGTCGAAGGCGTAACCGGCGGTCGTCGTCGAACTCCTCAAGGTCGAGCTGCCATTCTCAAATGTGTTGCGGAAATCGAAGAAGAACGAAACGCCGCCGAACAACCCGCTTTCGGTGTTGCCGACGAAAAGTGACGGACTCCACTGCGACCCTTGCAGCGTTCCCGGCTCGTTGCCGCGCCGGTCGCTAAACTGTTGCAAGGAGGGCGCGAGCGCTACGGCGCGCGTGTAATAGAAAGTTTGAAAGGCTTTGACGAGTGGGCGATCAAGCCCGAAGCTTACCGCCAAGTCGCGCAAGCCAATTCCATCCCTGTCAAACACATCGAGGTTGAGCCGCGTGTCGGCGAACAAGGTCGAGCGCGGGCGGTAGCGGACGTTGACATTGACGGGGCTGAACCGGCGCTCGATGCCGCCGAAGGTGAAACCTGAAAACGTATTGATCGGAAAGAATTGATTGCGACGACCCGAAACGAGCGCGCCACCAAACGTCGGATCGAAAAAGTATTTCGCGCGCACCGTGACGGAAAGCGCCTCGTAGGGTTGACTCGCCAGCGACAGCGCGTCGCCGTTTGAATTAGCCGCGCCGTTCGTGTTCGTCCCGCCGTTCGCGTTTGTTGCGTTGCGCGCAATTTCCGACGCGCGGTCTCCGACTTGCTCGGTTGAGCGGCGCGTCCAAAAGCGATTCGTGACGCCGAACTCCAACTCGTTCGTGTTCGCTACCGTATCGCGTTCGTCGAAGCGAATGATGCGGTCGAAGTTGTCGCCGACGCCTTTGATGAGGCGATAAATAAGATACGGCTCAATGGCGTGGCGAAAGCGAAACGAATTGTCGGAGCGATAAAAGTTGCGCGCGAGCGCCGGAGGGCGCGCGTCGAACTCAAGCTGCCCGTAGCCGCGTATGATGTCGCGGCTGGAGACGAGGCGCTGCTGCGGGTCAAGGGAATTTGAATAGTAAGTTGCGCGCGCCGTCGCCATCGTCGTCAGTGACCAACCGGCGAAGTTAAGCGGCACGGAAAGGCGCGGCTGCAGATCGAGGCGCTGGACGATGGAAGGCGTCACAATCGGGTTCGGCACACCCTCGCGCTCGAAGGCGGCTAAATCCGTGATCGTCTCCTTGCGGCTCACGCCCTCAAGCCCGCCTTGAAACGAAAAATAGATTGGCAGTCGCTTGAATCGCTCGACGAAGGACGGACGCCGCTCGATGATGATGCCGGGGAGTTGGCGCGTGCGGATGCGCGTGCTCGGAATTGTCACCACGTCGGAACTCGCCAGCAAGTTGAAGCCGTAATTGCCGAAGTTGCGGTTAACGAAAACTTGCGAGCGCTCTATCGGCGAGATCGCAAGCTGCACGCGGTCAGAGAAGACTTGCCGGAACGTGAGATTAGATGTGACGTTAACGTCGGCGACGGCCAGAAATCCGTTCGAGAAATACTGCACGCCGCGCGCGTAAAAACTCGATCCGCCTTGATCCGGATTTTCATCACTCGCCTTCGGCCCGAAGAGTCGATCTTTTACGGTATAGAAACCCATGTCGAGAAACGACCGCGAGTTGGCGCGCGTGCGCAAGTCCGCTCCGAAGCCGACGCCGCGCCCCGTGAAAATGTCGTTGCGAAATGTGATGTCGGCCGAGCGACCCAAAGTCTGATAGTAAGCGTTCGAGAGGCGAAAGCCTTTGTTGCCCGAACCGCTGAAAGTCGGCGTCAGAAAACCAGAAGCGCGGTCGCGCCGCTTGATCGAAACGGAAGCGAAGGGCAGGGCGAGGATGGGCACGCCTTTGACGCGAAACGTCGGACGCCGCACCCGCACGCGGTCGTTTAGAGTGATCTCGGCGCGACGCGCGTTGAAACTCCACTTCGGCACGTCTTCGTCGCACGCCGTAATCTGCGCGTTGAAGGCGACGATGCGATTGCCGCTAATTTTCTCCACACGGTCGGCCGTGAAATAGATGATCGTGCCGTCCTGCGTCTGATTCGTGTAGCCAGTTGAGTTCTCGAAGAAGCCGAGCTTCGTGGCGTAATTAAATTCGGCGCGCGTGCCCGTGATGCGCTGCTCCGTGCCGTCTGACAGACGCTGATCGAAGACCACGTTGCCTTCAGCGATCAGGCGATTCGTCGCCTCGTAAACCGTTAACTTGTCGGCTTGCAAACGGTAAACGCTGATGCGCGCGTCCACGTTGCCCTCGTAGGTAACGACGCGATTGCCCGGCGTATTCGTGCCCGTGATCACTTCGCTGTCGGCGTCAACACTGAGTTGATCGGTTGCGAGCGCGGCGGTCGCCTCCTGCGGCGTCTGCACCGATTGGCGTGTGCGAACGGGCTGCTCCTGCTGCGTCGGGTTGACGGCGGGCGTGTCGGTGATAGGGTTTGTCACCTGACGATCAACCGGGTTCGTCTGTTGCGCCCGCGCGGAGGTGAACGCGAGCACGCAAAGCACGAGAAGACAGCACGCTCTGCCCGGAAGCGACGGCGAAAAAGATGTTTTGTGTGCGAAAAGCGGACTCGACAAAAAGTCTCTCCAAGAATTGAAGCAAGCGGCGATGCGACTTCGAGACGAACGCTTTGACCTAAGCAAACGCGCTCCAACTTCAGCACTGCCGTTAAGCGCGCCGATGCTATCATGCGCCCGCGACGTGCGACAAGTTTCGACGTTGAGCGAGCAACTATGGAGGGGAAGCGCGACGCCGAGTTTGCGCCCGGCTGCTATATTAAATTTGTGACGGAGAACATGGAACTCGAAAGTTTGAGTTTGATGATCGTCGCCGGTGAAAATTCGGGCGACAATCATGCGGCAGCGCTCGTTCGCGCTCTACGGGCGCGGATGCCCGCCACGCAAACTCAGTTCTTCGGCTCAACGGGCGAAGAGATGCGCCGCGCCGGAGTTGAAACGATCATCCGCCACGACGATTTGGCGATCACGGGCTTGATCGAAGTGGGGCGCGCGCTGCCCGTATTCTGGCGCGTCTTCAACCGACTGAAGCGAGCGGCTGTCGAACGGAAACCCGATGCGGTGGTGCTCGTTGATTGGCCGGAATTTAACTTACGCCTCGCGCGTGCGCTTCACCGTCGCGGATTGAAAGTCATCTACTACATCAGCCCGCAACTCTGGGCGTGGCGCGCGTATCGCGTGCGGCAGATCGCCCGCGACGTTGACTTGCTGCTCGCCATTCTTCCCTTCGAGCCGCAGTGGTACAAGCAACGCGGCGTTGAGCACGTAGAATTCGTCGGACATCCGTTAGCAAGCGGAACGGTGAAACCGCGCATCGGCAAGGAAGAGTTTTGTCGCTCGAACAATTTGAATCCCGCACAACCCGTTATCGCTCTGCTTCCCGGCAGCCGTCGGATGGAACTCACACGCAATTTACCCCTTATGCTTGACGCCGCCGCCCGAATCTTAAATGCGCGCCCCGAAGCGCAGTTCGTCGTACCGCTTGCGGCTAACCGAGCACCCGCCGAAGTCGAAACGGTTCTCGCGGAATCGGGCGCTCAACCGTTCCCTTCTTCCTTACGCGCGCGCTTGCGGGTCGTTCAGAATTCGACTTATGAAGCTCTCGCGGCGGCTGACGCGGCAGCCGTCACGTCCGGCACGGCGACGCTCGAAGCCGCCATCATCGGCACGCCGCTCGTCATCGTCTATAAAGAATCGTGGCTCAACTGGAACACTTTGGGCCGCCTTATCAACACCGAACACTTCGGACTCATCAACCTGATCGCCGAAGAACGCATCGCCACAGAACTCATGCAAAACGATTTCACGCCTGCACGCCTTGCCACAGAACTTCTGCAACTGCTCGACAAGGGGCGCAACGAAGCAACACGCGAGCGCCTTCGCCGGGCGACCGCGCGGCTCGGCACAGGCGACGCATCGCGTGAAGCCGCTGATAGAATTTTGCGTGCCGTGCGCGATTGGCGTATCGGAGAAGGATGAGCAAACTACTTGACGGTAGTCGTGGCACAATAGAATCACTTTGCTGCTATTGCTAAGACTTGTCGTACAACTCCGCCTATAACGTAGTTATGTGTCACTTTTGCGGCATAACACTGGTTAGGCGTCTTCGATATACTTGCGTTGATAACTTAATCGACGATAATCATTAGTGCTATAAAAATCCTTCGGTGAGTGAAAAGCAATGGCAGACCAATCAGAATTAGACCAACAATATTTCATTGACCGAAATATCTATAATTGCCCTTATTGTAACCGTCGGCATGTGGCGTATTCCGTGCGTGGCCATTACAAATTTGATTGGAATGAGAACAAAAAGTGCTTTGTATATTTTGTTATGTGCCATTCATGCACAAAGGTCTCTATGCATCTTTCGTATGAGGAAGTAGAGCTTATCTATCAAGGTACTACTGGCGGCAATGCTTATTGGCTATTTGACTCTAGATATAATGATCTTGGTATTGATAGTTTGTTTTTCTATTCAGTTCCCACCTCTTTCTTTGTTATGGATAATCGGATTCCGCGAGTACTTAGGGAGCTTGTTACAGAAGCCGAGGGTTGTTTGAAAAGCAATTTTTTGACAGGTGCGTCAGCTTGTGCACGAAAAGTTGTTTATGAACTTGGTGTGATTCAAAGAGCTACTGGCGACAACTATGAAGAACGAATTAAATCTTTGAAAGCTATCAACTCTAATATTGATCCGGCTTTCTTCGACACTTTGCTCACTATTCAGCAAGTAACGAGCACCAAAGTTCATGAAGAGTCTTATGACGGTTGGGAATCCAAACATCTTCGTCTTATTCTTTCATCTCTAACTGAAGTTCTAGGAGAAATCTTTGTAGTACCGGCTGTTAGAGAGGAGAAACGAAAAGCAATCCTTATTCTTAAGGACGAGATTCTAGGTGGAAAGGCCAAGCCTGAACTGGAGGAGAAATAATATAATCATCGGTGGCTTTGAGTGACGTTTGCCAAGAGTGGTTTGTCGGGTATGCTGTAATTGCAAAGCAGTTGGTGAAGTCCAGAGGCATTGGAGGAATTTTTATGCACCAAGTTCGTATTCGTTTCTGCAAAGTTTGAGCGTCGTATCGCCCTCAAGCTGTCCGTGTGGCAGCGATTATTATAAAGAGAGTTAGGCATTGAATCCGAGTTGACGGAAGGCCATCGGGGTGAGTTTTACGATTTGGGTAGGCGAGCAGCAAGTGGCGCAAAAAAGTTCGAGTCCTTCTTCACACTCGGCCGCATCTCCTGACGAGAAACGATCTCACGAGCGCTGTGCTTCCTCCGTATCCTCTGTGGTTAAAATCATTCTCACCACAGAGGATACAGAGGCGCACGGAAGTTTCAGAGGTGACTGCTACATGAAAGCGACGGCTTGTTAATTTTCAAGAAGGCTCGCCGCCGCTTCATCCACCAGCAACACCAAGCGTCCGCGTTCTGGCTTAACGAGTTGCGCCGGAAAGGTTGCGGCAATGTTTGTTGTTTGCGCTTGCAGCACTTCGCGCAACGTCTCTGCTTTATCTTTTCCGCTCACTAAAAAGATGCACACGCGCGCGTTGTTGAGCACCGGCAAAGTTAAAGTGATGCGACGCATCTGTTGCCCGGCATTCCACGTTACGACGGCGAGGCGATGTCGTTCTTCGAGCGTGTCGCTTCCGGGAAAAAGCGATGCGGTGTGACCGTCTCTGCCCATGCCGAGTAAAATGAGATCGAAGTGCGGCGCGTCTCCATCCGTTAACCCGAAGAACATTTGTAATTGAATTTCATAATCTCTCGCCGCCTTGTCAACGTCTGCGCGCTCGGCTTCGATGCGGTGTATGTTCTGCGGCCGCATTGAAACTTTCGAGAGCAGCGCGTCGTGTGCCGTGCGGTAATTGCTATCTTCACTCGTCGGCGAAACACAGCGTTCGTCTCCCCAGAAGATGTGCGTGCGCGTCCAATCAACGCGGTCGCGCTTGTCGGGTGAAGCGAGCAAACTATAGAGCGCACGCGGGGTTCCGCCGCCCGCGAGCGCAACGGCGAAGCGACCTCGCGCCGCGATTGATTCCTTTGCGCAACGGATAAATTCTTCGGCCGCATCCGCGCTCAACGCTTCCGCGTCTTTGTAAATACGAATTTCCGTTTCAGTCATCCCAAACTTTACCGCCCACTCATTTTGCGATCTTGCGCCAACCCTTTCCTTCGCGCGCAAGCAGTTTGTTCGCTTCTTCCGGCCCCTCGCCGCCCGCCGCGTAAGTTGACAAAGGCGGCGCGTCGCCGTGCGCCCACGCTTCTTCAATCGGCGTGATCAGACGCCACTCGGCTTCCGTCTCGTCGGCGCGCGTGAAGAGCGTTGCGTCGCCTTCAATCGCGTCGAGCAGCAGGGTTTCGTAAGCCGCAGGCGAGCGCACGCCGAATGTTGATTCGTATCTGAAATCCATCTTGACGACGCTCGTCTTCATCTCCACGCCCGGAAGCTTTGCCCCGACGTGCACACCGATGCCTTCGTCCGGCTGAATGCGCAGCACGACGGCGTTCGGCTCGATCTCGTCCTTCGGCGTGCGCGAGAACAAAGCTTGCGGCGTGCGTTTGAAATGAACGACGACCTCCGTAACGCGCCGCGCGAGTCGTTTGCCCGTCCGCACATAAAACGGCACGCCCGCCCAGCGCCAGTTCTCGATGCGAAACTCGACGGCCGCGTAAGTCTCGATCTGCGAGTTCTCATTCACGCCCGGCTCCGCCTCATACGCAGGGACAGTTTGATTGTCAATCGTGCCCGCCGCGTATCTCGCGCGCACGGTGCGTTCGGCCACCTGCTCCGGCGTCATCGCTCTGATCGAGCGCAGCACCTGCACCTTCTCTTCCCTCACCGATTCGGCATCGTAGGCGACGGGCGGCTCCATCGCCGTTAAAGTTAGAAGCTGTAGCAGATGATTCGCCACCATGTCTCGCAGTGCGCCCGCTTCTTCGTAGTAGGCGGCACGACCTTCGACGCCGACCGTCTCCGCGGCCGTGATCTCAACAAAGTCAACGTAGTTGCGGTTCCAGATTGGTTCAAAGATGGTATTGCCAAAACGAAAAACGAGGATGTTCTGCACCGTCTCTTTGCCGAGATAGTGATCAATGCGAAAGACTTGATGCTCTTTGAACGCGCTTGCGACGACTGCGTTCAGTTCGCGCGCCGATTGGATGTCGCGCCCGAACGGTTTCTCGATGATGATGCGCCGCCAGCCTTCCGTCTCACTTGCGAGTCCGGCCGCGCTCAAGCCTTTGATGATCGAAGGCGCGACCGAAGGCGGAGTCGAAAGATAGAAAAGATAGTTCGTCCCCGCTCCATCTCTTTTCAATTCATCGAGGCGTGCGGCGAGTTCTTCGTGCACGCCGTCGTCGTTCGGATCGCCGACCATGTAATTCAAACGCCCGGCGAACCCGCGCCATTTATCTTCCGCAAAATCGTCCGTGTCTTTCGCGCTCTGCACGGCGTCGCGCATTTGATTTGTAAACTCTTCGTCCGTCATCTGCGTGCGCCCGACGCCGAGAATCTTGAAGTTTCCCGCTGCGCCGTTGCCGGACGCCAAGTTGTAGAGCGCAGGCACAAGTTTGCGGCGGGCGAGATCGCCGGAAGCCCCGAAGATAACGACGACGCACTGCTGCGCATTCATCGCGCGCTGCGGCTCGACGAGCGTGGCGAATGGGGCGGCGGCCGTTGTTGTTGACACGGTTTCGGTTTCGGTGGCAATTTGATTTTCTTCGTTCATAAGACGTTAACGGTGCAAGGATTCTCGGCCGCAAAAATGTTCTTCGGGAGTTGCCCATAGTACATCCGTGATAAACTTTACAGCATCTTAATACTGCACGTTCGTAAAAGAAACGCGGGCGAGTTTGTAAACGGAAAGAAGGTTAAAAATGAACGAATTTCGATCCCCCAATAATCGCTATTCCAATCAACAGTCATGGTCGTCGCCGTCGCAAGAGGGCGTGTGGGGCGGGTTGCAGACGCCGACCGCAGCGCAGGTGAGCGTTGCCGAACGCATGAGCTTTGTGCGCAAAGTTTACGCGCTCTTTTTCGCCGCGACGCTTTTCGCTGTCGGCGGCGTTGGCTTAGGTTTCGCTTTTCCGCCGTTGATGATCCTCGCCGCCAATCATCCTTGGCTCACTTTGTTTGCGATGCTCGGCGCGGTTATGGGCGCGCAGGCCGTGCGACATGTGCGTGGAGTGAACTTGCTCGCGCTCTTCGGTTTCACAACGCTGACGGGCGTGATCATCTCGCCGCTACTTTACCTTGTCAGTCAAACCAATCCGGCTTCAATCATTCAGGCGGGCGTTTTGACCGTCGGCATCTTCGGCGGGCTAACGGCTTACGTCTTCATCTCGAAGCGCGACTTCAGTTTCCTGCGCGGGATGGTGACAACCGGACTGATCGTGATCATCCTCGCCGGATTATTAAACGTGCTTCTCGTCGGCTCGACCGCGCTCGGTTTCGCCGTCGCCGCCACGAGTCTGCTTGTCTTTGCCGGGTTCGTCCTCTACGACACATCAAACATCATCCGCCGTTACCCGACGAACGAATACGTCGCGGGCGCGCTGTCACTTTACCTCGACGCTTTCAACATCTTCCTCGCCCTGCTGCGCATACTAAACGCGGGAAGGCGTTAAGCGACAATTTAGACGAAAGTTGATAGGGCAAAGCTTGACGAATCAAGCTTTGCCCTATTCTTTTAACGCCGCACTTCATAAACATGCGATTGATAGCTTCTTTATTAAACAATAGCGTCTTTCTTGCGAGAAGAA
>JACCYN010000061.1 GCA_013696465.1 Pyrinomonadaceae bacterium | reverse complement strand
GAGGACGCCCGTGCCCTGCGTAAAGCGAATTTGCAACTCGGCGGGAAAGCAAAGCCTGCCGTCTACCGCTATCCCTCTCCGAGCGGCCAATTCAAACTCGAAATAAGCTTTCAAGCGGCTGATTATGATCAAGAAGACGTTTTTAAAGCTTTGAGGGAAACGATAGATAGCAACGTTCTCGCGTCCGATAATGACTTATGATTTAGGTTCATCCGCCTATGATGTGTATGTCAAAATGAGGGGAAGCGGCATTTGCCTTTTTCATTATCAGTCCACAGGACGTGCCCTGCGGCTGATAGCATTGATTTTAAGTTGTGTGATAATGAAAATACATCCCCCTAGCGGAAAGTGTTATGCAGCAAAAATTGCCGCATAATTCAGACTTATCCGCTTTTGCTATGGTCAGGGGGTAACGGGATGAAGGTTTTACGCAGTATCATTTACAGCTTGTGCCTTGCAACAATCTTCGTCTGCGACCTAGAAGCTAAAGAATGGCGTGGACTTGTGCCCCTAAGCTCGACTAGAGAGGATGTCACACGGGTGCTTGGCAAATCTCCTGATGCGAATCATATCCGAGCTAAATACAGCCTAGTAACTGAAGATGTGTATATCGTCTTTGCCAGCAGAGAAAATCATGTTGATGATTGCGTAAAACAGCTCCCACTTGACACTGTTTTGCAAATCCAGATTACCCCGAAAATAGAGTTGGATTTAGCAGACCTTCGGCTTGATGAAAGAAGGTTGAAGAAATTCGATCCTTCCGATCCGCAGGGCATCGGCTATGAAGCCTATGTTGATGAGGAAGAAGGCATCATTGCTAGAACCTATAATAACAAGGTGGATGAAATCGTCTATATCGCCGCCGGGAAAGACCAACACCTTTGCTCAACGTACTATCAAAATCCCAAGGTGTTCGTTCAAATGATCGTTGATTTCTTCTGCCCTACGATACTTGTCACCGAGCCAGAAGATAAACCGGAAGAGGGATCGCGCGTCACGTTCTCCGTGAGCATCGCAGGCGATCCGAACATGAAGCCTACCTTTAATTGGACGTTAAGTGCTGGAATCATCATTGATGGTCGAGGTACGCATACAATCACTGTTGATACAAAGGGGCTTGGAGGACAAAGCATCAAGGCGACTATCGAAATTGGCGGCATGGATGAAAGCTGCCCAAACAAAGCATCAGGCGAGGTGCAGGTTGCTCGGCGCAGAGGGAATGCTCACCGCGTGCGTGGTATTCCGTAAGCCGCGCATAACAATGGCATGCACCCGACCCGCGACACGAAGGTTGTCATGTTCATCGAGGGCAGCAGCGGGCGGGTGATGCGGAGCGTTATCCACATCACCAAAAGTGCGAGAGGGTCATGATTTGGCGATGTAGCTTTAAGTTTTTTTGCGTGAGGTAGCTGTTGCGCGTTTTTGGAGTTGCCGTGCCCACCTTTCAAGTGTGGGTTGCAAAGGTTTGAAAAGTCTCGCCCTAAACTTCTTGTCCCGTTCGTTTCTCAGACGCATATATTTTTCGGTGTAGCCGCGAACAAGCGTCTCAATTTGCGTCCTTTTAACCGAGTGTTTGATCGTGATGTAGTAGTGTTGCCCGATCAGTGAGAAGAGCACTGCGGCGACGTTATCTTTAAGGGAGAGACGCGGAAGCAGTCGTTTGTAGAATGGCGTGTGAGAAGGCAAGAGAACCTCTACGGCGATTTCGAGCCACGCGCCCTGCGTGCCTTGGCGCGGATGATAGAGACCGGGTAGCCGCGAAACGCTCGATAAATTCTTCAAGCGGGCGTCTGTAATAGAATCAACAATCCGCAATTTTTCTATTCCGCGAAGGTGCTCGCGCGGAACGAATTGCAGTAAAGGTAATGTATAGTCGCCGAGTTTCTTAGAAAGCCGATGAGCAGAAAGGTTTTCGATTTTAATCATAAGTTCACAACTAAAAGCATCAGGTATTCAGGTTTATATACCATAAGGAACAGAAAATCCGATAACGCCCCTTGGGTCTGATAATATATATTATGTCTATAAACGGTGCTTTAATAAAAATGGTTCGTCAAGCTTCAATCTTCAAACTCCAGCAACTTGACATGGTTTTCCACTGTTGTTAGAGTACGCCGCTTGTTTCGTAGTCGCACCAAGGCTCCATCATCGCAATTATCTTTTACGAGAAATGAGGACTTAGCTTGGGTAGTTCAAGAAATTACTTTTTTACCTCGGAGTCGGTCACTGAAGGACATCCCGACAAAATCGCGGATCAGATTTCGGACGCCGTGTTAGATGCTGTCCTTTCGGAGGATAGGGATGGGCGGGTGGCCTGTGAAACCTTAGTGACAACCGGGCTAGTTATGCTGGCGGGTGAAATAACCACTACGGCGCAAGTGGATTTTGCTAAGGTGGCACGTGAAACCATCCGTGATATAGGCTATACGCGAGCTAAATACGGTTTTGATTGCGATACGTGCAGCGTATTAACCTCCATCGGACACCAATCACCGGATATTGCGATGGGCGTTGACACGGGCGGTGCGGGCGATCAAGGCTTAATGTTTGGCTTCGCCTGCAATGAGACGCCCGAATTGATGCCCCTCCCGATTCAGCTTGCGCATAAGTTGGCTTACCGTCTGTCGGAAGTGCGTAAATCCGGCGACATGCCCTACTTGAGACCCGACGGCAAGTCGCAAGTAAGCGTCGAGTATCGCGATGGGAGACCTTTCAGAGTTGATGCAGTAGTAGTTTCCTCGCAACACGATCCGGAGATAACGAACAAAGCGCTACAGGAAGAAATACAGAGCAATGTTATCAATCACATTCTCCCCGCAGAATTCTTGGACCAAAACACAAAATATCATATCAATCCGACCGGACGCTTCGTCACAGGCGGGCCGCAAGGAGACGCCGGACTCACGGGACGAAAGATCATCGTTGATACCTACGGAGGCTACGCACCGCACGGCGGTGGTGCGTTTTCGGGAAAAGACCCGACAAAGGTTGACCGCTCGGCGGCTTACATGGCCCGCTACATCGCTAAAAACATCGTCGCTGCTGGTCTTGCCGAGCGATGCCTCGTGCAAATAGCTTATGCCATCGGGGTGGAAAAACCGGTTTCGGTACTGGTTGACACCAGTGGAACCGGCAGAACAGATGAAGCGGTCATCGCTAATCTTGTCAACAAGTTTTTTGATCTCACTCCCCGCGCTATCATCAAAACTCTTAACTTAAAGCGTCCAATTTATAGGAATACAGCAGCTTACGGGCACTTCGGGCGCGACCGAGAAGAGTTTACATGGGAACAAGCCGACCGTGCAGAAGATTTACGCGCGGCAGCAAATTTGTAGAACAAGAAGATTTGTTGAAGTAGATTAAGATAAAGGAAATTATTTATGAGCACTATGCAGGCAGCAAGTTATGACGTTAAGGATCTAAGCCTCGCCGGGGATGGGCGGCGACGAATTGATTGGGCGGAGCGGGAGATGCCCGTGCTGCGTTTGATCCGCGAGCGATTTAAGACAGAGAAACCGCTCAAAGGCGTTCGTCTCGTGGCTTGCGCGCATGTCACGACCGAAACCGCTAATCTCGTGCAGACGCTGCAGGATGGTGGAGCTGAAACCGTCTTGATCGCCTCCAATCCCCTCTCGACACAGGATGATGTGGCGGCCGCCCTTGTCTCCGACCGTAACGTATCCGTGTATGCGATCAAAGGCGAAACAACCGAAACCTACAACCGCCATGTGCGCACTGCGCTCGACTCTCACCCGGAGGTGATCATTGACGACGGCTCGGACGTGGTTGCAACTCTGATCAAAGAACGTCAGGGGCAACTTAAGGAGATTATCGGCACCACCGAGGAAACCACGACCGGCATTGTGCGTCTGCAGGCGATGGAGAGCAGCGGCGTGCTGACCTTCCCCGCCATGGCCGTCAACAACGCCCAGACCAAGCACCTCTTTGACAACCGCTACGGAACGGGACAATCAACGCTTGACGGGATTATCCGAGCCACTAACATTTTGCTCGCCGGGCGGACATTCGTCGTCGTCGGTTACGGGTGGTGCGGCAAAGGAATCGCGCTACGCGCGCGTGGACTTGGTGCCAACGTCATCGTCACAGAGATCAATCCGATTAAAGCTGTCGAAGCCGTGATGGACGGTTTCCGCGTGATGACGATGGCCGAAGCCGCGCCGCTCGGCGACCTCTTCGTGACCGTCACCGGCAATCGTCACGTCGTAGACTCTCAGCATTTCGCCCGCATGAAAACGGGGGCGATTGTCTGCAATAGCGGGCACTTCGATCTCGAACTTAATCTCGATGCGTTGCGCGCGATGGCGGGCGAGCCAACCCACCTGCGTCCCTTCGTGGAAGAGTACACGGTGCGCGAGACGAACCGGAGCGTAATTGTGCTCGGCGAGGGACGGCTCATTAATCTTGCAGCGGCCGAAGGGCATCCGGCGAGCGTGATGGACATGAGTTTTGCTAATCAAGCCCTCTCGGTTGAGTATCTCGTAAAGCATCGGGGCAAGCTTAAACCCGGAGTTCACGTGCTGCCCGAAGAGGTGGATATGGAGATCGCAGGCTTGAAATTGCGCGCGCTCGGAATCTCGATTGACACCCTGACGCCGGAACAACTCGAATATCTCTCAAGCTGGGAAACGGGCACCTAGGATCACGGCAACCGATGGTTTTAAATCGGATCGGCGTCTACCGCAACGCACGCCCGTGTTTACGTGCGGGCGCGCGCCATCAAGTAGGTTCCGAGGGCGAGAAAGATGACGAGCGGCGACCACGCTGCTATTGCCGCCGGAAGCAAACCGTAGATGCCGAGTTGCTGAAATCCACCCGTGACGCCCCAGAAAGCGAGTCCGCTGGCGACCGCACTGCCAAGCGCGGATAAAGCGCTTTTCCTTCCAAAAGCCAGCGCCAGCGGCACGCCGATAAGACACATCACCAAAGGCATCAAAGGGTCGCTTCGGCGGCGCGCAAGGGCAACCGCATAGAGCGGCGCCGCTTCAATCATCCCGCGCCTTTTAAGCGTCACCAAATAATCGCTTAAACCCCTTCCGCTTAAGTGCGATGGTCTGTTAAGCAATGGCTTAAACACCTCTGGGGGCTCACCGTCGGTAAGTTCCACATCCTTTGGCGCTGTAAAAGCGACGGACGAGTTACTGCTCCGTCCCGTAACGTCAAGCGTTCGGGCGGCTTCTATTTTCATTGTTCCCTTCTCCGACCAGATTCCTCTTGCACCGACCGTGAGCCGCTCCACATGAGTCATTGACGGATCGAGCCGGTAGACGACCGGATTGATGAGCGTCCCTTCGGCCTCATTAAACTCGTATGAGTAAAGCTTGAGTCCGTCCGCCGACGCCAGCCACTGACGCCCCGAAGAAGTGACGACTTTTACTCTTTCACCTTTAATCCGCATTCTCAGCGTATCCTGACGCTGATTAAAGGCAGCAAGCAGCTTTTCCTGCACAAGCCACATTCCGCCGCTCACGCAAAAAGCGAAAACGATCCCCGGCAACGCCAGACGATATAAACTCTGCCCGCCCGCCCACCACGCAATCGCTTCGCTGCGCCGCGCCATCACCGCATAAGTGGCAAGCACGGCAACGAGCAGGCAGACAGGCGCCAACGAGACGCTCACAAATGGCAGCAGAAAGAACAGATACCTCAGCACCACTGCGGCGGCGACATTATTTGCGGCAATCGAGCGCCACAACTCAAACAAAGTGAAAACGAGGAAAATACCCACCAACGCCGTGTAAACGCCCGCGAAATTAAACGTCAGGGCACGCAGCACGCTCCGATCAAGCAAGCCGGTCAGCGGCGGCAAATACCGCCGGATGCTTCTGCCTTCTTTGACCTCTCCCCCTCTCCCGTTCTCCACTGAGCGAAGCGCCCCCCATTTCCCTCCACCGCCACCATACATCTCTCGAAACCAAAGCAGCGTTCCCAATAACACTACAAGCCCGGTCGCCAGCCATTCGCCGACCCATACGGTGAGGGACGAGTTGCCGGTGCGCGCCAGTTGCTCGCCTGCCAGCATCGTCAGATAATAGAGGAGCATAACGGCCACCGACCAGAGCGTGCCTGCTCCCCGCCCGCCCCGCCGCAGTCGCATCCCAAGGTTCGCACCCAAAAACGCGAACGCCAGCGGTGCCACACATAAAGCCAACTTCTTGTGCAGCGCCATCATCGCCGCGTGCGTTCCGGCGCCGTCACGCTCGTCGCCAACGTATGCGCGCGCGACGAGCGTTTTCCATTCCAATTCATCGGCGATGGGTTCGCGCGTCCGCCAGCGTTCGAGCACTGCGTTACTGCCCGTATCCAATTTGAAACGAGATTGCGCGAGGCGGTCAACCGTGATTGATTGGGATTGCCGCCCCGTGTCTGTTGCTGCCAGAAGCGAGATCGCCTGTGCGTCCGTGAGCACTAACTCCGCTTGTCCGCCGGAGGAATCAATGCGCCCCGCGCGCGCCGTCACCAACACCTCCTTGCCTCCGTCCTCCGCGCGAATAAACACGCCCCGCCACAGATTGTTCGCTTCATCGCCCTCGCGCACGTAAATAATTTTGCCCGGAATCTCCGTGTTGAAAACGCGCGGGTCAACCGGCGACTGAAGTTTGATCAGCGCCGCACGGACAGCCACCTCCCGCAGTGACTTGGCCGCCCCCGGCACGACTTCTATGCCGAGATAAAGCGAGCAGACCCCTAACGCGGCGCCGAGCAAGAGTGCCGGTGTGAACATCTGTCGCGGACTCGTCCCGGCGGCACGCATCGCCACCACCTCGCTATCGCTGTTCATGCGGCTGAAACCGATCACCGTGCCTGCGAGCGTCGCCATCGGCAACGTGAAGAGCAGCACATTTGGGGCGAGACCGAGCGCGATCTCAAGAACAATGTCCAAGGGCGCGCGCGTCGCCCCTAGAATCTCGGCGAATCTTCCCGCTTGCTGCGCGAACAGAATCGCCGTTAAGAGCAGCAGGGCTAAACCCAGGTAAGGCAGGATCGCCGCCGCAATGTAGCGTTCGATCAACCACTTTCTTGACATCGCTATTTTTCGCTTGCCGCCAATATGAAACTCGCTTGTCCGCGGGGCGTGCGCTCAAGCGCGCGCGCGATGAGGCGTTGTGTAATGCGCGCCATTTCTTGACTTACTGCCGATTCTTTGTCGAGGTTTGCGCCGGCGAATTCAAGCGGGCCGAGTCGCCGAATCATCCGCATCCGTGTTAATGCTTGGCCGCTCCACTCCTCGCCCGCGCGCTTGGAACAGATCGCGCAACGTAATCTTTGTTCGAGATTGACGTAAACGCTTTCACCTTCCGTAAAACTCCGCCCGCAGACGGCGCACGCACGCAAGTCCGGCAGAAAGCCCGCGAGCTTCAACATCCACACTTCAAAGTAACGTGCGCACGCTTCGATTCGCGCGGGTTCTTCGCCGAGCGCCTCGACGCAGGCTTTAACCATCCGAAACAGCTTCTCGTTCGGCTCATGCGGCGGCGCAAACTCCAACACGAGTTCGCTCCAGTATTCAAGTGCGTGTACGGCCTCTGTGTTTTGCGCCAACGCAAAATAGGACTTAAGAATCTCCACCTGCCGCAACGACACAAGCTCACGCCCCTCCTTTTCATAGAACTGAAGCGCGACGTGTGTGAAAGGTTCGAGACTGGCGCCGTACTTGCTCTTCAAACGCCGCGCCCCGTGAGCCACGCCGCGCACCACCCCCGCGCCTTTCGTTAATCCGATCACGATCTTATCGGCTTCCGCCAATCTATAGCTGCGCAAAATGATCGCTTCGGTTTCAACTAAACCCATGAAAATTTGCTTATCGGTAGTGTACTATAGAGGGACAAAACGTTATCGGACGCCACGCGGCGCAATTACAAGATGTTTAGTGAATCAGGCTTATCTAATTCGGTAGGAAGTAAAGAATCCATGCGAGGAGGAAAGCTACCACCACGAACTTTGTGAAGACGCTTAAACCGTAGAGCGCACGCGCGCGTGTCGTGTCTCTGCCGATGACGCCAAAAGCCGCCGCCACAAACAAGGCGAATATTATGATCATTAACGAGTGCGTCAATTCTTCCTCCCCGCCTTAATGTCAAACGCATCAAGCATCACGAGGTAATTAACGAGACCGGCGATCATCAAAAACGTGTTGCCGTATTCGTACGTCGGCAACTGCGCGTTCTCGTCCGCGCCGAGTCCCGACATCTGCGCCGCTCCGTAAAGCAGCCCCGCTCCTAAATCGAAAAGCCCGAACACCTGCGCCAGCAGTCCCGCGCTTCCGTCCATGAAATTATACAAGTGTCCGCCCAACAGCAAGCCTGTCACAAACAACCCGACGACGCACCCACCCAACAGCAAACCGCGCCCCCAACGTCCCTGTAGAGCATGCCCACTTCCCGGCACTAACCACGCCAGCGCGCCCACCAACCACGCCGCGCCGCCCGGTCTCGCTTCATTCTCCATCACTTCTCTCCCCTGCCCAATCTTTAAGAGCGTTTTGTATACCCCGTCCGCGCCGCCACATTATACCCGCCCGGCGCGACGAGCACCCGTATCTGTCGCCATTCGCCTTCCGCCGCACGCGGCTTCGGCGTGTAAGTGAGGATATATTGGGTGCGCAACTCTTCGGCAATCGCGTCGTAAGCCGGAGCTAAATCCTGATCCTCAATCGGCAGGAACATCCGCCCGCCCGTCTGCGTCGCCAATTTTTCCAAATCCGCTTCCGCTTCGTTGATCTGGCGAAGAATCTGCGCGATGTACTGCGGATCGTAGCCGCCCGCGAGCAAGCGCCGCAAACGCCCACCCGTCTGACGCTCGACCAT
>JACCYN010000039.1 GCA_013696465.1 Pyrinomonadaceae bacterium | reverse complement strand
GTTTTACGGAATCGCTTTTCGCACAACGAACAGAATCTGCGGCTCGTCCACAAACGCCATCGTGCTCGCTCAATGTGCGCGCCGCATTCGGCGCAGAAGTTCGGGCGGTACATCGTCGTGAGAAACTCCGTGAGAGATGAGTTTTACTTTGTGTTCATCTTTGTTTCATGCATGGGATATGTTGCAAAAACGAAACACATGTGTTATCTTACCACCGTTTCAAAAGCGAGAGGGAAGCGAGCAGTTCCTGCTGCGAATCATCTTCAATAAACGGTTTTACAGCCGATGCGTTTAAGACTTTATTGCAATCGTTACGAGCACTTCAAGGACGCATTGGTTTGTTCGGTCAACTGCGCTTACCGCACGCGCTGCGGCGACTTCGCGCTTTTTTATGACGATAACCGGACGGCGACCGACGCGCTCGTTGAAGATTATCTGGAGCGGCGACGCGGCGGGGCGCGCCCTTCACACGTAACGAGCGAGGCGACGCTCAATACGAATTCGCTTGTTCGATTGGAGGTTAAAAGAGAGATGGCAGAGGCGGCATACATTTGGATTAATTCGGATGACCGGGCGGAACTGCTCGAAACCCAAGAGGTGTTGCGGCGTGCGGAGCGCGGCGCGAAGGCGAAACACATTTACAGAGTCGCGCAGGAGATGGAGTTGCGCTTTCAACTTGTGCCGCGCAAGCGCATTGAGAAGGCGCGCCGTGCGGCGGACGTTGAAGCCGAGCGCGCCACCGCCAGACGTTCGCGGTTGCGCTCCGTGCCCGCCGTAGCGGAGCCGGAGATTTCGCGCGTTGCAGCGACGCCGCCTCCGGCCGAAAGTTCTACGGCCGTTCCGTTGGCAACGACAACATCGCGTCGCCGTTCGCGCACAACGAAGGCGAAAGTTGCGGGCGGAAGGTAAAAGTTAAAACCGTCAAAGGGAAGCGCGGGGCGTTCGAGAGATTCGGATGCTCCGCGCTTTTAGTTTACCGGCGCGAGTAGTACGAAGCGGCGATTTGCGTGTAAGATGTCGTGAGTTTCCGGCGTCGAACGGCGGTTTTGTTACCGACGATTTTGCCCGGCTTCAAGCAACCGCTTTTTCGTTCGGAGCACCAAAACAGAAAGCTTCGCCTTCGCCCGAAACGACATAACCGACGAGAGCGCGCGGCTTAAATTTTCATAAACCTTTTTAGCGAAGTATTACAATCATGCTCGCAGCAGTTCCCTTCAGACGTTTCCTTTTAACAGCAATCATCCGCAAGCGCTTTCAATCGCTCGATCATCTTCGCCCGCTCACTCGCGCGAAAAGTCTCTGCGCGATTCTGCTCTTCGTCTTGTGCGCTGGCTTCAGCGCGGCTTATGCGCAGGGAAATATGGACGATGATGTGGTGCGCGTCGAATCGAATCTCGTCCAACTCAACGTCGGAGTTGTTGATCGCAAAGGCAACGCCGTAACCGATCTTTCGACGCACGATTTTGTTGTTTACGAAGACGGCGCGCGGCAAACGATTGCGAGTTTTGAACCGGCGGCGACGCCTTTCAGCCTTGTGCTGCTGCTCGATATGTCCGGCTCGACCTTAAACTTTCGCACAACGCTCAAGCAATCCGCTCTGCGATTTATAGACGCGCTCTCGCCCGATGATCGCGTCGCCGTCATCTCGTTCGACGAGCGCGCGCATGTGCTCACAAAGTTCACCACCGACCGTCGCAAGATCGCTTACGCCATTGACCGTGCCGAAGGGCGTAAGCCGACGACCGAGCTTTACAAAGCTTTGCGCTTCTCGCTCGACCAACTCGCGGGCGAAGGCAAACGCCGTAAAGCTATCGTCGTGATGACGGACGGTATAGACACGCAGATGCGCAAAGCCGATACCCTTTTGCTCGCGGGCGCAAACACGAATGAAGAGGCGCTCGCCGCGATCAAGCCTGAAGCGAATCCGACGCTCAACTCCGTGTTGGACACCACGGATCGCTTAGGCGTGACGATCTACCCGCTTCAACTGCCCTCCGCCGACGTTAAACGTCTTCCGCTACCATCGCCACAGCTAATCGGCGTCTACAGTGCAGCCAACAAGCGTCTCGAAACATTAGCCAACAGAACGGGCGGCAGGCTGCACGCGATCAATCGTCTGGAAGACATGGGGCGTCTCTACGCCGAAGTCGCCGCCGACATGCGCACGCTCTACACGATCAGTTATCAACCGGGCGGAAGCCGCCCGCGCGACGGTCGCTGGCGCGCGATCAGGATC
Source organism: Pyrinomonadaceae bacterium (assembly GCA_013696465.1). GTDB lineage: Bacteria > Acidobacteriota > Blastocatellia > Pyrinomonadales > Pyrinomonadaceae > JACCYN01. The sequence goes on along the minus strand of JACCYN010000039.1, from coordinate 1,762 downwards.
GAAGTCAAACGACCCGAACTCCTCGCGCGCACGCGCGAAGGTTACTACGCGCGCTAACGCTCCCATTAAGGTTCGCCCGCTTGACACCGCAAACACGGGTTTGTATGTTTTCACTCATTGAATTCAAAGCACGCACCCGTAGCTCAGTTGGGTAGAGTCGAATCGCCTTAGCTGCTTCACGGTGTCAATCCTATAAGTCCCAATTCAAAGGATTTATGGACTTGATAAATTCAGTCTTACTCGCCTTCTACTTTTTCGTCCACTTAATGCGCCTTACATTTTAAGTCTTGAGCCGCCGCCGCACTAAAGCATTAGCGGTTCGCTTACGTCTATCTTCGCCTAGAATTCTTCCGGCAGAACGCAAAAGAACTACCGAGCCGGTGGCGTCGGAGTCGTGTTGGCATTCGCATTGCCGTTCATGTTCATGTTGCCATTCATGTTTCCGTTCATGTTCGAGTTCAAGTTGTCATTCAAATTCATGTTTGAATTCATGTTCCCGTTCATGTTGACGTTGGAGTTCATGTTGCTGTTCATGTTCGCATTCATATTGGCGTTCATGTTCCCACTCGCGTTAGTATTAGTTTCCATAGTGCCGTTCGCGTTCTTGGTAGAAGTCGCGTTCGCGTTGTTCGTGTTGCGGTTGGAATTCTTGTTCCTGTTTCTCCCGCAACCATCCTGAAGAGCGAAGGCACTGAGTAGGACTGTGAGAGCTATAAGTTTTAACATAGAGATTCTCCTATACCAGTTGGGCAAGTTATTGAAGGTTGTGGGGAAAGAGTGCCGACTATAACAACTTAGCTGATGATTGTCGATAGCCGAACTAAACAAGAGGCACTCAATGGCGCATTTTACTACTTCACATTCACGACGAGACTTTCTAGCAGCTTCAATGGTGGCAGCTGTAGCCGCTTCCATCACTGTCAAAGCAAAGCCTAAGAAAACTAATATCCCGTATGTTGATGGGCTGTGCCTTAATGTTCTAGGCAAGCCGGATGATATTCGCGCTTCGGGCTTGACCGCCCTAATCGCGGACGTATCTGACGGTGCTCCCGTTAAATTGAGTGATGGCAGCGAACGCTACCGGCGCACTTTCGAGGCATGTTTACGCTCCATCGTAGCGACGCGCCAGAAATTGCGAGGAATGAACGATGCTTTTCTAGCGACTAATAGCAGGCAAATCAAAGATGCGTTTAAGTCTGAGAAAACAGCAGTCTTCCTGCAAATTCAGGGGGGCGGCGAGGCTGTCGGGGAAGACTTGTCGCGCATTGATTTGTTCCATGAACTCGGCTTGCGGGTGTTGCAGATTACTCACCACCATAATAATCCACTTGGCGGCGGCGGAATTGAAAGAACTCAAAGTGGACTAACCAAACTCGGCTTTGAAGCCGTTAAGCAGATGAACGCTTTGGGAATTATTCCTGATTTGTCACATGCCTCTGACCTAACAGCTCTGGATGTTCTTAAAACCAGCAGGAAGCCGGTCATCCTTTCGCACGGCGCAGCGCGTGCGTTAGTCAACAACGCACGTTGCGCGCCGGATGAGGTAATTCGTCGCGTAGCTACTTCTGGTGGAGTAATGGGAATTTTTATGATGAGTTTTTGGTTAACGTATGACTCAGCACCTACAATCGAGGCGTTAGTTAAACAGATTCGCCATGTAATCAAAATTGGCGGCATTGATGCGGTCGGCATCTCGAACGACTTTCCGCTCTCTGGCGAGGCGAACTTAATCAAGGCGAAGAACAACAATAGCGAAGCGGTT
>JACCYN010000026.1 GCA_013696465.1 Pyrinomonadaceae bacterium | reverse complement strand
TCATGTCCTTAAGTTCTTTTAAGAGCGAGCTTCAACGCTCGCTTTTGCTTTTCGGAGATTTCAATGGAGAGAAGCAAGCACCAATTCATCACCCTGCAATTAACATTTAACAAGTTATTATTGTGTGTGTCGTTTGCGCTCGTCGCTTCGCACGTTGTTTACGCGCAGAGCACGACCCCAGCCGCTGCCGCAACCACTACTGCCGAGCCGCAGCAACGACTCGCGCGCGCACGTTCTTTGGCTGCCGTCGGCAATCTTGATGCCGCCGCACGCGACTTAGAAGCTTTGCGCGGCGCGTCAACTGACGGCACGGTGCGCGATGTGGCGCGTGTGCTGCTGATGAGCGTCTACCTCGAACAGACGGATTACGCTCGCGCCGGAGCATTGCTCAACGAGGCGTTCAGGGCGCAAAATCCACCGAGCGAAAACGCCACGCGCGCTTACTTCGCGCTCGCCGGGCAGACTTTGAACGGCGTGCGCCAGCATCTCGAACGCTACCGCCTTTACGGTCTCGACATCACGGGCAATGAGATCGCCCCGGAAGCGCGCACCGACCTTGATCAAATGCGTTTGATCTTAGAGCGCGTCGTCGAACAGGCGCGCGGCATTCGCGGCGAGAACCCACGAAATACGGACGCGAGCGCGCTGTTGGAAGATGCGGCGGGCGTGCGCACAACGCTGGCGAGATCAAACGACGACCGCGCGCTCTGGCAACGCGAAGTGGCGGACGCCAGACAACGGCTCGTCGCTCCCGATGCGCGCCTTTCGCCCCGCGCCGCAACAAGCCAGTCTTCGCCCCGCGCGAATGTTCCAAGCGCTTCAAACACCTCACCGGCAAACACTCAAAGCGCCGCGCCTGCAAGCAGCTCTTCTTCCACGATTCCGACGGCAACGACTCCGACCGATTCTAATCAAGCGATAAATTCTGCTCCAAATGATCGTCCTTCCTCCACCGCGCCGCAAACTTCTACCGCAAGCACGACGGACGCAAGCGAGCAGCCGATGAACGTCGGATCGCTCGTCGAGAAAGCGACACAGCGCGTCGCCCCGACTTACCCGCAACTCGCGCGAGAAAGAAATCTCAGAGGCGTCGTCACGGTTTATTTACTCGTCAACGAACGCGGCACGGTCGAAGCGGTGCAGCGCGCCAGCGGCCCCGATTTGTTGCGACGTGCGGCGGAAGATGCCGCGCGGCGTTGGAGGTTTCGCCCGACGGTCGTTGACGGCCGCCCCGTCCGCGTCGCCGGATTCATCAGCTTCAACTTCACGCTTTAACCGCCTGTTATTCTTCGCACAAATTAAATACGACTGACCGCAGCATCAGACGTGGCGATTACAATATTTAGTTTTGTCGCTTTTCGCCCTTCTACCCGCCGCCTGATCCTTTCGTCGCTTCTTTTGCGCGTTAACGAATCAGAGGCGAGTTTTGGGACGCCGATTAAATTGACAGTAATAAATAAGGAGCAGCAATTATGAACGCACAAAACAATTACGCAACCGCCACCGCAGAGGCGACGCAGCCCCTGCCGCCTGAAATGCTTATATCGCAGTTGGCGTTTGGCGCGCTGATGACGCAAGCCTTGTACGTCGCCGCCAAATTAGGCGTCGCCGATCTGCTCGCGGAAAGTCCGCAGTCAGTCCACACGCTCGCCGCCCGCACGAACACAAACGAAGAGGCGCTCTACCGCGTGTTGCGAAGTTTGGCGAGCGTCGGCGTGTTTCGTGAAATCGATCCGAAAACTTTCGCCCTCACGCCGTGCGCCGAGCTGCTCCGTTCGGATGCGCCCAACTCGATGCGTAGCGGCGCGATTTTTATGGGCGAGGAATGGCATTGGCGCGTGTGGGGCGACATGCTCCATAGCGTCCGAACGGGCAAACCCGCTTGGGGGCACGTCCATGGCGCAGAAGTTTTCGATTACTTCGCCGCCAACTCCGAACAAGCGGAGATTTTCAACCGCGCGATGACCGATATGACGACAGGCACGGCCCCGGCAATCGTCGAAGCGTATGATTTCTCCGGCGTGCGAGTGCTTGCTGACATCGCTGGCGGTCACGGCTTTTTGCTCGCCCAAATTTTGAAGGCGAATCCGAATGTAAAAGGAATGCTATTTGATGTTGTCCCTGTTGTTGCGGGCGCCGACGCGGTGCTCGAACGCGAGGGGGTGAGCGGGCGCGTCGAAAAAGTCGTTGGAAACTTTTTCGAGTCGGTGCCGGGGGGCGCGGACGCTTACATTATGAAGCACATCATCCACGATTGGGACGACGAGCGTTCGGCGCGCATTCTGAAAAACATTCATGCGGCGATGAGCGGAGACGGAAAGGTTTTGATCGTCGAAGTGATTGTGCCCGAAGGCAACGAGCCGCATTACAGCAAACTGCTTGACCTCGAAATGCTCACGTCGCCCGGTGGAAAAGAGCGCACGGCGGAAGAATACCGCGCGTTGGTGACGCAAGCCGGTTTCCGCTTAATGCGCATTATTGAGACGAAATCGCCGTT
>JACCYN010000172.1 GCA_013696465.1 Pyrinomonadaceae bacterium | reverse complement strand
GAGGCGGGCGATGTGTTCGAGCAGCACGTCGTCCTGATAAGGCTTCGTCAGGTATTCGCTCGCTCCGAGACTGAGAGCTTTTTGGCGGTGCTTCTCGCCGGTGCGTGACGTGATCATTACGACGGGGATGTGGCATAGCGCCTCCTGCTGGCGCAAGGTGGCGAGCAGTTCGTATCCGTCCATGCGCGGCATCTCAACGTCGAGGAGGATCACCGACGGCAATTCGTCCGCGCTGCTGTTGTGCAGAATTTCGAGCGCGTCGAGTCCGTCTTTCGCGGGGACGGGCGTCCACTCGGTCGTCTTGAGTAGATTCGTCATCACGCGCCGCACGCTCGGACTGTCGTCAACGACGAGGACGCGGCGGGCAAGGGGACGCGGCGTGGGCGGAGACGTGGAATCAGACTCTGCGCGCGCGGATGATACGAGGACGGTGGTAGCGCCGCTGCCGCTGCTGTCGCCACGCACGATGTCTTCGGGGTTGAGGATCGGTATCACACGGCCGTCGCCCATCACGGTCGCGCCCATCACGCCGTACATCCGGCGCAAGTCCGCGCCGAGCGACTTGACGACGATTTCGCGCGCTTCCACGACTTCATCCGCGACGAGCGCAACTGTTTCTCCGGCCGTTCGTAAGATAAGCACCGGCGCACGCTTCACGTTCTCCGCAATCTCGCCTTCCACGAGCCGTAACCACTTGGCGAGGTAGATGACGGGATAGCTCGCCTGATGATTCGCTTCTTCAATTCGCAAGACTCCTTCGCCGCGCATCGCTTCGAGCATCCTTTCGCCGGCGTGGACGACTTGGCGCACGGCGCTGGTCGGGATCGCGTAAACCCCTCCGTGCGCGCGGACGAGAAGGGCGCGCGTCGCGGCGAGCGTTAAGGGCAAGCGAATCGTGAGGCGCGTGCCTGCGCCCGGCGTTGATTCGAGATCGAGCGTGCCTTGCAAACGTTCGACCGTGTCGCGGACGACGTCCATGCCGACGCCGCGCCCGGAGATTTCGCTCACGCGCCCTGCCGTCGAAAGTCCGGGCAGAAAGATGAGCGCGAACGCTTCCTTGTCTGTCATCCGCGCGGCAGCGTCTTCATTTACGAAATTCGCTTCAACCGCTCGCTCGCGCACGGCCGCCGCGTCAATGCCGCTGCCGTCGTCCGTAACTTCGATCACCGCTTGCGAACCTTCGTAAGCGGCGCGCAGGCGAATCGTGCCCTGCTCCGGTTTACCGAGCGCGCGACGTACCTCTGCGCGTTCGATTCCGTGACTGACGGCGTTACGCAAGATATGCAAAAGCGGATCGGCCATCTGGTCGAGCACCGTCGTATCGAGTTCGACGCTTGCGTCGTCAACAACCAGCTGCGCAGACTTATTCTCGGCGTCAGCCGCAACTCTCACCGTGCGTTCGAGACGCGCCGCGAGCGTCTGAAGCGGAATCATGCGCACGCGCATCAAACGCTCTTGTACGTCGTTCGTCAGACGCCGTTGCCGCAGCAGGATGCCTTCAAAGTTGCCGTGCAGAATTTTAAGTTCGCTGTGCACGGCCGCCGTGTCGGTGCTCGCCTCCGCCAACTCGCGCGACAAACGGTGGAATTCCGTGTAGCGGTCAAACTCTAACTCGTCAAAGCCGTGCGCCTCCTCGCCAGGTGTGGCAAAGTCGAGAGCGCGCGCGTCGCGCGTCCATCTCTCACCCGCGCCGGGCGATGCTCCGGTGGTGGGCGCGGCGAGTTGCGAGTGTGTGTGCCCGGCGGGGTTGAAAGAATCGGTATTGCCGACGGCGTTCGCGCCCGCGAAGTGCATCACGCGCTCGGCTCCGCTACGCAAGAAACCCGCTTCGTATTCGGTTTCAATCTTCGTTGAAACGCGGCGCAGACGCTCGGTGCTGCGTAGTAAATCTTCGTTTTCGCGCAGCAAGTCCGCGGCATAGTTTTCGAGCGTGGAGCGACTGATGATCAGTTCGCCGACGAGTTTGAGGACGCTGTCGAGACGGTCGAGCGGCACGCGCACGACGCGGCGTGAGTTCGCCCGCCGCTCGCCTGTGCGCGGTTCGGCCTCGCCCGCTTCGAAGGACATCTGAGGAGCGATATTGTTCGTTGCCGCCGTCTCCGTCGCTCGTTCGACTTGTCGTTCTTGTGCGCGCGCTTCTAGCGTCACGTCCGCGTAAGAGTTGTTAGAGCGCGACGCAGCAAGAGTGTCATCAGGCAACACGCGCTCGGTAAGTTCGATTTCGCGTGGGGCGGTAGCGTCGGTTTGGTAAAGCGCGTCCGTGATGTCGCTTTGCGATGTTTCTGCGAACAGGAGGCGCGAATAATCCGCGAGCGAAGTTTCGTCCGCTTTGGCGGCGAGGAGAGAATCGTATCCCCCGTAAAGGTCGGCGAGTAGCGTGTGGAAACTATCGAGCGCGCCGCCATGCGCGAGATGTTCGATCACGTCGGTCGAACGCAGCAACAGATTTAGAGCGTCGCGTCCGACGCTCGTGTGATTCTCATAAAGCTCGTCGAGCAAATCTTCCATGCGGTGCGCGACGCGCGCGGCCGTCGTCAAACCGACGACCCCGGCCGCCCCCTTGAGCGTGTGCGTGCTGCGCCGCACTTCTTGCAACACGGCGCGGTTGTCAGGCTCAGTGACTAAAGCCGCGAGTCCGGCACTCATTGTGCGTAAATGGTCTTCCGCTTCCTCCTGAAAGACTTCGAGCATCTCCGGGTCAATCGCTTCCACCGCGTCAACTTTCGGCGAAACGACCGAGAGCGTCTGTGCCTCAAACTGCTCCGGCGCGTCGAGGCGCACATCCTTATCGAACTGCGATTGGCGAAACTGCGGCGGAAATTCCTCGCTCACGATCTGCGCCGGGGGCATCGGCGTGTCGAACTCAACGGCGTGGTGAAGGAAATCTTCGTCAACTTGTGGCGCGGCAAACTCGATTGCGCGCATGTCTTCCGCGAAGTGCGGCACGTCGAACAACTCCGGCATCGTCGTCGGCGCGGTTAGCATCGCGTCGGGCAGCATCTCTAAAGTCGTCAATTCAGGCGAAGGCAAACCGTCATGTTCTTGATCGCCGCTTTCGTCTTGTCGTTGGGCGGGCGAACTAAAATTGTGGGGCGAGTTTTCAGTTTCGTCTTTCGTGTTACCGGCGGCGAACCCTGCGGTGAGGGTGGCGAGTTGTTCGGAGACGAACGCAAAGTCGTTCGCCAAGTCGTCGGCAAGCAAAGCTTCTGAATTGATCGCGCCCGTCGCAACTTCCTCGAGCTTACTCTCGATGCGGCGCGCCGCGTCGCTTAACTCGGTTAAGTTAAGCATCGCCGCCGCGCCGGTGATCGTGTGCGTCAGGCGATGGGCTTGCTCTAAGCAATCAATTCGGGAAGGATCGGCGAAGTAGCACTCAAGCGCGCTCTCGATCTCCGGCAGGTAGCCGCCCACCTCTTCGATGAAGCCTGCGAACAATTCACGGTCGAATGAATTCGTCACCTTAACACCTCTACGCTTTTCTTCGAGCGAAAGAGGTCAATCGCGCCGCCCGTTTCCTTACCAAAACTTTTGGCGCGATTGACTTCTCTGCTCATACTCTTCTTGTGCTTGTGTGTGCGACCGCGCACTCTTAGTTATGGCTGAAGACGACATCGGGTTTCGTGATGCGCACACCGCCATCGTCGTTGTTATCGTCGCGTTCGTTGCCGTCGTGACCATTGCCGTTATGATCGTTGTGATCGTCCATGTCCTGCGCGAACTCAACGTCGGGTTGCAGTTCGTCAAACGCTTCGACGCCAAACGGCGCGGTCGTCTCGAATTCCGGCATGAGGTCAAGCGGCTCTTCGACGCGGGCTTGCGGGCTTGTTTCTTCGCTTTCCGGCAGTTTGAAGGCGACGACCGAACCGCGCAAAGTTTCGGCGAGCGAGACGAGTCCGCGCACCGAAACAGTCGCCTGCTTCGTGCCCGTTGCGACTTGTTGGGTGACGTCCGAGATGCCGACCATCGCCCGCGCGATCTCTTCCGAGCCGCGCGCCTGTTGCAGCGAAGCTTCGGAGATCGATCCGATGAGGTTCGCCAAACGATTTGACACGGTTTCGATCTCCGCCAGCGCGCTTCCGGCTTCGTTCGCCAAGCCTGAGCCTTCGACCACTTCGCGCGTCGTGTCTTCCATCGCCGCCACAGCTTCGTTCGTCTCCGACTGAATCGTTTTGATCAGTGTGGCGATCTGCTTCGTGGCGTTCGCCGATCTGTCGGCGAGGCGTTCGACTTCTTCCGCGACGACCGCAAAACCGCGACCCGCTTCTCCGGCCATTGAGGCTTGGATCGAAGCGTTTAAGGCGAGGAGGCTTGTGCGCACGGCGATGTCGTCAATCACGGTCGTGATCTCGCCGATCTCCTGCGAGCGTTCGCCAAGTCGCTTGATGCGCTTTGCGGTCTCCTGCACCTGATCGCGGATTTTGCCCATCGCCGTGATGTTGTTCTGCATGGCCGTTGCACCCTGCTGCGCTGAGGAGCGCGCTTCGTCGGCAACGTTCGCCGAAAGAGTCGCGGCTTCGGAAACCTGTTGGATGGAGGTCGCCATCTCCTCGACGTTGCGCGAGGTTTCGGCGATCTGGAGCGACTGCGCTTCCGAGCCTTCGGCGAGCTGCTCGGTCGTCGTCTGGATTTCGCCCGCTGACGCGCCGACTTGCAGAGTCGCCTGTTTGACCTGCGTGATTACGCCCCGCAACTCGGCGATCATGAAGTTGAAGGCGTCGGCGATGGCGCCCGTCTCGTTCGCGGTGACTTCCGCCTCGGCGCGCAGATCGCCAGACGCGACTTCCGACACTTCCTGAAGGAGTTTCATGATTGATTCTTGGATCGCGTCACGCTGCTCGCGCGATTGCACGAGCGAGAGCGTGTTATCAAGCATGTTCTTAAACGCGATACCGAAGCGATCCCTTTCTGAGCGCGGCTCGACGTTCACTTGCAGGTTGCCCGCCGCAATTTCGTCGGAGATGTTGGCCATGCCGCGCAGGTAATGGGTCATGCGCTGGAACGATTGACCGAAGCGGTCGTCGGGCGAGCGGGGCGTGACTTCGACCGACAGATCGCCGTCAGCGATGCGGTCGGAAACGTCCGCCATCTCTTTGAAGTAGCGCGTCATGTGTTCCATCGCCGAGAGCAGTTGCCCGACTTCGTCGTTGTGGCGCGGCGCGCTCAAGTCAACCGACACGTTGCCGCCCGCGAGCGCGTCCGCCGCTTCGACGGCTGTGGCGAGCGGTTTCGTCATCTGTCGCACGAGCAAATAGCAGAGCGCGGAGATGAGCAGGGCGAAGAGTAAAACTTGGAGCATGAAACTTTTGATCGTGCGGCTCACTAGTCCACTGAGCGCCGGATCGGAATTTGAGTAGGCGGCGACCACCTTGTAGTTCCACGGCTCGAATTGCGTGGTGAGGTAATTCCAATTCGCCGCCTCGGTCGCAAACGACGCCTTTCCCATGTTATCCATCAGCGACCCGTTGACGCCGATTCCGCTTTTGGCTTCTTCCAGTTGCCTGACGAATTCGGCGTCGGCGTTGCGCGACTTGAAGACGGGTTTGCCGTTCGAGTCAATGAGCGCGACGAAGCCTTGTTCGAGCAGTTTAGTTTCTTCAATCGTCACGCCGATCTCCGAAAGCGAGCGCATCGGGTAGCCGACGTGCAGCGCGCCGATCACGTTGTTTGAGTTGTCACGGACGGGTTCGTACGCGGCGATGTAAGGCAGCCCGGAGATGTTCGTCATCCCGTAAAAGGATTCGCCGGCGCGCAGGCGCTCGAAGCCTTTATTGATTCTTTCGAGCTTCGTGCCGGCGGCGCGCGACTTGTCTGCGCCTTGCGCGCTGCTGCTGACTTGGATGAACTCGTCTTCACCGACATCGTTTTTGCGTTTGACGAACAGCGCGACTGTTCCGCCGGTGAGTTCGGCGACCTTGTCTACAATCGCCGAGTCGTTAACTTGCGAAGCGCCGCCGAAAACAATGTTTGGAATTGTCTCCGCGCCGACTTGCGTCGTGCCGCTTAAGGAAGGCGCACCCGCCTTCTGACCTTCGCCCTGCAAGACTCGCATCGCCGTTCGCACTTCGCCCTGCACGAAACGATCAATCACTTCGAGGTCGCGCGTAATGCTTACAGCTTGCGCTCGCGCGTCCGCTTCCGTCTTCGCCTTCAGCGATCTGATATTGGCGTAGCCGGTGTAGATCGAGATCGCAAGGAAGATGGCGAGGATGACGCCCGCGACCGAAGCCGCCAGCTTGAAGCTCAGGCGGCGCGTAAGGTCGGCAAAAGAAATTCGACGACTGACCTTTTCTTCGACGGGTTCGTTGGTTGTTCCAAACATTGACTCGAACATTACTTTGAACTCCTTTAAGCTTGGTCGTGAGGCGACCGAGTGAAATGGCAGGCGGGTATCTGTAACGACTGACGGAGCGGCGGCGCGAGCGGTCAGCGTGCGGCGACGCTCTCCGTCTCTCCGAGCGTTAGGGTGCGAAACAATTTTCCGGCGTCGAGCACAACAACCGAGTCGCTGACGCCGCGCACGAAGCGTAATTCTCCTTTGCCCTCTTCGGCTGTCAACGCGCCTGTCGGCAGCGCGAAGCGTGAGGAATCCAAGCGACTGATTTTGCTCGCCGCATCAACGACCAAGCCGATGGCTGTTTCTTCTTCGAGCGCGCGGGCGACGATGATTCGCGTCGAAGGGGTGCGCGCCACCGTGTCCATCCCCAACAGAATGCGCAGGTCAATGACAGAGATGATGTCGCCGCGCAGATCGGCGATTCCTGTGTGCCATGCGGGGACGAACGGCAACCGGGTCGTCGCGGGCGGAAGTTCAATCGCCAAGACGTTCGCCAGCGGCAGCGCATAGTTCAGCACGTCGAGTCGGAATTCGAGGTGTCGCTCATGCGCGTCGTCGGCTGACGTGGATTGTTGGGTGGAGGAAGCGGCGGCAATCGCTTGCGCAACCTTGGCGGCGTACCGGAGTGTGTCGCCGCGCCGCGCAGGTGAAGAGTGTCCGTCGAGGTGGTCGCGCGTCAATTGGTCGGATGAGAGATGGGTGTGTGTGTTCATTGCGGAATGGGAAGAGCGCTGGAGAAAGTTAGAGCAGGCGCATGACGGCGGCGGCGAGCGCGTCGGATTCAAACGGCTTCGTGATGTATTCGTCCGCTCCCTGTTTCAGTCCCCAGAAGCGGTCGCTCTCCGATGATTTACTTGAGAGCAACAGAACTTTGATATTCTTCGTGTCGTCCGAAGATTTCAGTTTGCGTAAGACTTGAAAGCCGTTCATCTTCGGCATCACGATGTCGAGCACGGCGAGGCGCGGACGCAAACTCGTCGCCTTCGCAAAAGCGTCTTCGCCGTCAACGGCCGTGACCACGCGATAGCCTCTGGCTTCGAGGGCGCTGACGACGATGCGCATCTCGGTCGGGCTGTCTTCGGCGACAAGTATCGTTTCGTTCTCCATCAATCTCTCCTTAAAGGTTTGGGCGCGGGTTAGCGTATGATTTCGGAAATTGAATGTTCCTGAGGCGTTAAGCTTTCACGGCTTCGGCTGTATGCGTCAGTTCTTGCAGGAAATACTCGTAGGCTTCCTTCAACTCGGCGACCGTGCCGCCTGAGCGCAGGCAGCTGGTGAGTTGCTTAAAGCTGTCTTCTATGACTCCGATGAGCGTGTGGCTCACGTCGCCGTAGATTTGCGCGCGGCCGCGACCGGCCGCGCTGTTGTAAAGGTCTGTGACGTGTTCGGCGGGCAAGCGATTGGACGCAAACTCAAGCACCTGCGCCGTCGGGTGTTGGGCGGTCGCGCGCGAAAGCGCGTCGGAGAGCACGTCGGCCGTGCGCTCGCGCCCAAAGATCGCTTCGGAGAGATCGGCGACTTGGTTGGCCATCAGCGTCAGGATTTGAAGCGCTTGAACGGGTCGTTTCTGCGTCTGTCGTTCGGCGAGGCGCGCGCGCAGCGAGTCGAGCCGCGACATCAAAAGGAGCATTTCGTTTTCGAGGCGCGCGTCGTGCTCGACTTCGGCGGTGGTCAACTTGTTGGGCTGCGCTGCGCGGTCGCGCTCAAGTTCATCGAGCCGCTTCATGCCTTCCATCAGCAATTGATCCCAGCGTGAACGAATCGTGCGGCGCTCGATCTTGACGTCGGTCGTTGTGCGGAAATTGCCTTCCGTCCACGTCAGCAACTGATAGACAGCTTCCTCGCCGACGAGACGCCCGACGGTGGCGTGGACGATTTCGCCGTCCTCGAAGTAGATCGCGCCCGATTCGGCGTTGCGCCGGAGCATAATGCCGACGCGCTGACGTTCAAGACAGATGATTTGAAGGACGTTCGGTAAACTTAAATCTTGCAGATTGCCTTCGAGTGCCATAGGGGTTTTGTGTGCTCCGAAACGAAAAATGCGGTGGTGCGGTGAAGAACCTTAACAAGCAGGGGCGCGTCGTGAGAGATTTGAGGAATGGATAAGCGGACGTTATGGCTAGATTCGCTTCGCAGTCGAATGCCCGACTGTGAACGAAAGCGATCTCTAATTGTTCGCTGAACGGCAGTAGTCGTTGACGACTTTGAGCAGCGTCTCCGGCTCGAACGGCTTGGTGATGTAGGCGGTCGAACCCGCCATGCGCCCGCGCACTTTGTCGAAGAAGCCGTCCTTGCCCGAAAGCATAATGACGGGGACGTGCTTCGTCGTCTCGTCGCTGCGCACGAGTTTGCAGAATTGATAGCCGTCCATGCGCGGCATCGTGATGTCGGTGAAGATCAAATCGGGCATCACATCGTTGAGTTTGGCGAGCGCATCTTTGCCGTCAACCGCCGGGACAACGCGATGCCCCTCCTTCTCCAACTTGATGGCGATCAGCTTGCGCACCGTCGGGCTGTCGTCAACAACAAGGATCGTGCGCGCGGTCGTCTGCGGTAAGGTGTTAAAGGGCGACGCGCTAACCCTTGAGTCGGCGAGCGCGGGCTGTGCGACCTCCGCCGCCGGTTGATCAACTTCCGTTGTGGGCGTCTCCCAGCTCGGCGCTTGCAGTTCAGTGGTGGAGGTTTGCGCGGCGTGTTCGCGCGGCGTCTGATCTTCGTTCCTCGTAGCTTCAGTTGCGCGTTGCGAACGCGCACGGGCGAGCGAGGCTTGCACCCGTTGGAGGGAGGTTTGCGTTTGTTCGTTCGACGGGTTGAGATCGAGCGCGCGTTGAAGCAACGTCAACTTCTCTTCCAACTCTTCGGTTACGGACGCCAGCCACAACCACGCAACTTCCCGCGTCGGTTCAATCTCGACGGCTTGCGAAAGCAGCGTGCGCGCCGCCTCCTGATCGCCGTCCTTCGCCGCTGCAACGCCGCGCGCGAGAAGGCTTTGCGCGAGATTGCGCCGCGCCTGTTTGCTCCACTCAAGCGCTTGTTCGTGGGCGGGGTTGATGTCAAGCACGCGCTGCAAACAAGAGATGCTGTCTTCGGGCGTCTCCGCTACGGAAGCTAACCACAACCACGCCATTTCGCTGCGCGGATCGAGCCTGACGGACTTAAGCAGCAACTCACGCCCATGCTTTTTGTCGCCCCCTTTAGCAATAATGATGCCTTGCCGCAGCAACTCGCGCGCTTTAAGGGATGCGTCGGCAGGTGATGCCGCGTTGTCACTGTCTTCAAATTGAGTGGGCACAACGGCGTCGGAGGACTCGGATCGTTGATCGGTATACATCTTTAGGCTCGCTCAGAGAAGGGGAGGAAAATTAATTCGCTTGTAAGCGAAAATCGGAGGACGATTGATATGAAGAATTGAAACAGGCTAAACGGTGTTTGCTGTTTAGCCTGTTTGTTATAACACAAACATAGTTTGCGTTTCAAGTGGAATGGTTTTCTTCTTAAAAGTGGACTTCTCTTCTTGCGGCGAGGGTAAATTCTTTTCGGCCTCGCTTCGACTTCGTGAGCTGAAGTAATTGCTCATGAATTATTTATTAAATATAAGTGATTATTGTAGGTAAGAGGCTTGCAATTTTTGTCTGTCGTATTATAATGCGAGCGCTTTGCGGGCATGGTGAAAAGCGGAAGTCGGCTGCTAGGTGCAGCAGTGCCGGAGCTTTTCCACCTGTGACGGGGATTCGATGAAACATGACGGACGAAAAAGAGCATGTTCGCCCTTCGTTCCCTTTCAGGCTTATGCGTCGAGGTTCGGACACCTTCCACCTCTCTTATAGCACCCGGCACATTTGTGTGACCTCAGCCGCCCTAAGGTAAGCTCCACATGCTGCATATAAGTCGCGCGTCAAAGCCACATTATTTAGCTCTCCCCCTAGTTTCATTGCTTTTAACTATTTGCACGACGGCTGAAGCGCAAAACTCTTCTTCAGCCGCTGCCCAACCGTCAGCTGCCCCCGCCGTTGCTACGACGACCGGCGCAAGCAACCGCGAACAGGATGGTCTTGTCGGCCCTGTCCGCCGCGCGCGCACCGAGACGTCCACCGTCTCAAACAAAGATGGCAAACTCGTCGAGAGCGAGCGCGTGCTGCTAGAGACGACTACATACGATCTGCGCGGCAACAGAACCGATAATACTTATTACGCGGTGGCGGGCAGTTCGCTGACAGGCAGGGAGGTTTACAAATACGACACCAAAGGCAACATCATCGAGATGACCGTACGCGACGCGGACGAGGCGATTCTCAACCAAGAAGTTTATAGTTACGAGTTTGACGCAGTGGGCAATTGGACGAAGATGACCACTTCCGTCGCTGTGATCGAGGCGGGCAAGCTAACTTACGAACCGGCCGAAGTCACCTACCGCACGATCTCTTATTACCGCACCGACGCGGTTATGCGGATGATCTCCTCCACGCTGATCGTCCCTCAGCCGCCAGCGAGCGCCACCCCTCAGCCGACGAAGAATACGCCCACACAACCGGGCGGTGAAAATCAGATAGCATCATCCGAAGGGGAAGCTCCGCGAACCGTTGCAAACAATACCGCTCGCCTTCCCCCGCCTCCCACCGACGCCAGCAGCAACGGAAAAGAAGGCGATCGCCCTGCGGCCAGATTGATCGAGACTCCGATGACAAGCCTGCCGCCAACGTCTTCGATTGCTGAAGCTCCCCCTTCCGACGGGCGAAGCGATCCCAAAGCGCTCAGATTACCGATGCCCGTCTATCCTGAGTTCGCGCGGAGCACCGGAATCAGTGGAATGGTAAGAGTCGAAATCGTGATTGACGAAAACGGCAAAGTAACTTCGGCGCACGCCCTGAGCGGCCCCGCGCAACTGCATCAGGCGGCCGTCAAGGCCGCGCTGCGGGCGAAGTTTTCACCGGCCATGCGCGCGGGCAAACCCGTGAAGATCACCGCCGTCATCGGTTACAACTTTGTTCCTGCGTCGTAAAACGAAACGGGCTTGGGTGAGCTGTTTCGTCCGCCCCGTCTGTCATGTTTATCGCGCGATGTGCGCGCGGGTCGTCTAAGGAGAAGTCGAATGCAGCAGACACGATTCATGGTCTTGACCGGACACCTCAACGATTACCCGTTGCCCGATCTCGTCGGCATACTCCGACACCAGCGCAAAACCGGACGCCTCATCGTCGAATACCCAGTTGGGCCGGGCAGCTTTTTCTTTAAGGATGGCGAGTTGGTTGACGTTCAACTCGGCGAGCTGAACGGTATTCAAGCCGTCTGCATTGCAATCTCGCAGCCGAACGCTGCCTTTAACTTCAACCCGCTGATCGTGCCGTCCGCGCAATCAATTGATAACTCTTTGCAGAAAGTCGTGACGCAACTCTTGGATTGCTGGGATATGGAAGAGCCGCCAGCAGCAGTGGCGACACCGGAAATTAAAAGCGTGGGAGACGGGCGTGAAACAAGCGTGTTTCTGCCGCCGACCTCACACGAATTCATCGAAGGTGAAAGGGCGCTCCCGGAAGCCGATAACATTCTGGCTTTACCGCCGTTGCCGCCAACAACAGCAGCAGCAATGATAGCGGCAACGCCGAATCGTTCCGCCGTCAAAAGTAGAAAGCGGATGCTGTTTGCGGGCGCGGCGGTCTTGTTGTTGTTAAGCGTTCCGGCCGTGATCGCGTTCACGACAAACTCGTTCGGCAAGCGGGAAACACGCGCTTCTTCCAATTCGTCCACCGTCGAAGTCAAAGACACTTCAACGAACCCTGCGCCGGACGCTCCCGCTTCCTCGCAAACCGAAAGTTCAGTCAACGCTTCGTCAGGCGCGGCGACGACAGTAGTTGCTGGCAACGAACGAAGGGAAGAGCGTCGCCCTCCACGCGAGCAATTCAAAGCTGAAACGGATGCGACGAAGAGTAACGAATCGGTTGCCGCGCCGCCGCTACCACCACCGCCCACTCCGCTTCCCTCTTCGACGAAACCAAAGGAAAGCGATGCGACGATTGCGCGGCAAAATACGGACGCCGCTTCCGCCCAGCCGCCTGCCGCCCAACCATCTTCTGCGGCGTCGGGTGCGGCTACGGGCGAACAAACCTTAACCATCGTGATGCAGGTTGAGAACGGTCGCGTTACGGGAGCGAACGTCGCCAACCGTCGCCCCGGCATGGAAGCCTTTGAAGCCTCGGCGCTACGCATCGCGCGGCAACGTCGTTTCCCGGCAAACACATCGGGCACTGAAACCGTGCGCATAAAAGTTACGGGGCGAAAGTAAATTAAACTCGACGAAGTTTTTGAAAAGCGATTCGGAGAAGTTCATCAATGCTCTTTATCGAAAGCAAATTCACGGATTGTGATTTTGACGGCGCGGCGCGGCGCGCGTTGCTCGAATCGCTACAGGAAAGTGTCGCCGACCCGCTTATTCAAGGGATGCGCCGGCACTGTTACGAGATGGCGCTCGGCGAAGAGGGCACGGGCGAAAAAGATGATCGACTGAAGCGGTTAGAGCGCACAGTCGCCGAATTGAGCGAACGGGATAAACGAATTTCTTATGTGCAGGGCGATCTGTTCTGCGCCGATGACCACGTGCTTTTCCTTTTGTTCAGAGACGCGGCGGGCGATAAAGGTGAAATACAGGCGGGCATCATCTACACGGCGGAGACGATCCGTCCGCTGAGGAAGCTCGATGACTTTTGTCAAAGTTTGCGCGACCGAATTACTGACTTGAACGCATCGAAAGAAGCTGAAAACTTCGTCGGGTGGCGACGCGGCAGCTCGACCGACGCATCCGCTACGCCCGCCTTCGAGCGTTTCCTCGCCAAACAGGACGTTGATTTTCTTTACACGGCGGCGCGCCGCGAAACCGCCACGCAGCGCGGGCGCGCGGCAGAATTGTTGGAAGACCGTTACACCAGAGAGTTTCTCCGGCGCACGCGCGAAGCGCACCTTGAAGGTTGCGCGACAAAACTTCTTAAAGGCGAGACGGGCAGCGATTCCACGTTCTCGGTCGGAAGATTGTCGGAGGCCGGATTGGTTCTGCGCGAAGTCCTGATCAGTTGTCGCACGACGGGGCACGCGCTCTTTCGTTTGCCTTCGGCCGATGCGCTGGCGATCATCACGGTGAGCAAAGCCAAGTGTAGCGAATGCGGCGCGCTCGTCGCCGACGAACGAGTTGAAGACGTGATCGCCCCGACGGAGCTTGCCGCCGCCTTGCTGCAAGACGCATCGTGGCTTGTCAACCGCGTCTACACGATCATCCGTCGGCTGGGCGTGCCTGCAACCGAGATCGCCATCGCGCCCGTCACGGGTCACGGCGAAGCGCACATCATGGTTAACCTGTGCAACGAGCCGTTTCTCTTTGTGCTCAGAGACGGAGATTTAACTCCGGCGCTCGCGCGCCGTGCGATTGATGCCGAAATGGAAACGGGCGTGTCGCGTTTGGTGATCGTCACTACGGGCAGGGTGCGCGAGGAAGCGCGCTTGTTCTTGAGCGAACACGCGCAACGACGCACACGCGGCGGCACGGACGTTGAAGTTATGATTATCGAAGGCGTTGAGACGGTCGCCTCCGAACTCGGCCGCGCTTTAGAGAGATTCTCTCACCACCTGATCGCCGAGCAGCTATGCAGGCTTGATGCAAACCTCGGTTTCAGCGCGAGCCGTCTGGTGATGGCCCGCTTCGATTTGCTCCGAACCGCCAACACGACGAACGTTGAATACATCGCCCCTCCTGTTGTCGTGGCTACTGCCGGACACACTCCGAATGAAGGAAGCATCAAGTATCTTCCATCCGCCCTCGACCACAATCCGCCCGATGTAACTACGATAGACAACGGCCGCGATCTATCTTTGAGTCTGTAGAACATCTCGATATAATCCGTCGCCTGCCGCCGCCCGGTGTGCAGACACGCTTCCTTGAGCAAAAGTCCCAAACTCTTTCCATGCGGTTCGACACCCAATAGACATCGTCGCGTAAAGATTTGTTTAACACATCCGCGCGAAATTGTTCTTCAGAATGCACACGCCACCTGAATTTTCCTGTATAATTCACCGTCCCTAAAATTTGTCCGAACGCTTCCGGGATCGAACGCGCCAAAGCAGTGACGCGCCGCCAAAGCGAGGAGCGCATTTCCTCGCGCGATGATTGCGCCGGGCGTTCGGAGGATAAAACTTCCTCGCGCTGCTTCGTTTTCGATTTGAACGAAGCGTATGCGATGCGCGCAGTAAGTTAAGTGCAAGATAGGAACATGGAGGCGACGGAATGAAAAATTTGCAAACGCCGCGCGGCGAAATCGGAAACGCCGCGACGCACGACCTTCGCTCGACGCGAGGCACCGATCTGATCTGTTTCTCGCATCTGCGGTGGGACGCGCTTGACGCAGACGCGCAATCTTCACTTTCTCGGTGGGCGAAGAAGGGGAGCAGAGTTTTCTTTGTCCAAGAACCCGTGTTTGACGGCGGGATGATTGCGTCTCTCGATCTCTCGCGCGGCAAAGACGCGATTCGCGTTGCGATGCCGCACCTTCCGCTTCGCTTCACCGGACGCGCGCGTGTGGAAACTGCGATGCAGGGGTTGATTGATGATCTGTTTGCGACCGAAAACATCCGCGAATATGCCTTGTGGTATTTCTCTCCGAACGCATTCTTGTGGACGGATCATCTCAAGCCGCTCGCCACGATCTATAACTGCGCGGACGAACTCTCCGCCGCCGATGGCGACGCATCCGCGCTTCGAGATTTGGAAGCCGGATTGATCGCCCACGCCGACCTTGTGTTCGCAAGCGAAGCGGGCGCGTACAAGGTTAAGCGTGCACAACATCCGCAGCATAAAGGACTCTACGCGCTTTCCTGCGGGGCAGACGCTTCATCCGGGCAGGCGAGAATGCAGATGTCACAACTCGTTGAGCAGCTCATTGACGGCCGCCATAAACTTACGGTTAACACCGTGTCGTCCGGCGAGGTGGAACGTTCGCACGCAGTCGGTGCAACCGTCGCCCAATGAACTCTTCCACGATTTACAAAATGGTCACGAATGTTTTTATTTCACGTTCGTGACCTTTGTGTTTCTGTGCGGCAATAAATTGGAGTGCACGCGCTCTTCCGGCGCCGCGAAATTTTTGATTCGTAAAACGGCGTAATCGCAAGTTCGCCTTTTACAAACGACTGTGATTTCCGCTAATAATAACAATCATTAAGTCGGCAACAAAATTACAGCCTCGGAGAAAAGTCTTATGAAACTCAATCGTTTGATTGCGTGCGTGATGGCCGCGACGCTGTTTGCGTCGAATTTCGCCTTCGCACAAAACTCGCCAACTACAACTCCGTCTTCCGCGCAAGCAGGCGGCGCGACATTGCCAGAAATCAAATTCACCGAATACAAATTAAAGAACGGTCTGCGCGTTATTCTTCACGAAGACAGAAGCGTGCCGATTGTCGGCGTCAATCTCTGGTATCACGTTGGCTCGAAAGACGAAGTGCCCGGCAGAACCGGCTTCGCGCATTTGTTTGAGCACATGATGTTTCAAGGCTCAAAGGGTTACGACGATGATTTCTTCAAGCCAATTCAAGAGGCGGGCGGCACACTCAACGGCTCGACCAACCCCGACCGCACAAATTATTGGGAAGTCGTGCCGTCGAACTTCCTTGAACTCGCCCTCTTCATGGAAGCCGACCGCATGGGCGGACTTCTCGATGTTTTGAACGAAGCCAAACTCGCCAACCAGCGCGACGTGGTGAAGAACGAGAAGCGGCAGAACTATGACAACCGACCCTACGGCCTTGTCGGCGCGCGCATCAGCGAAATCCTTTATCCCGAAAATCATCCGTACCATTGGCTGACCATCGGTTCGCTCGACGATCTGACGAACGCCTCGCTCGACGACGTGAAAGGTTTTTTCCGCCGCTACTACACGCCGAACAACGCGAGCCTCGCCATCGCTGGAGACTTCGATCCGCAGCAAGCGCGCGGGTGGATCGAGAAATACTTTGGCCCCATCGAAAGCGGCCCCGCAGTTCCTAAAGTCAACTACGCGCAGCCGCGATTGAACGGCGAGCGCAGGGAAGAGATGCAGGATCGCGTCGCGCTCGCGCGCCTCTACATGGTCTGGCACTCGATGCCGCAATACACGCCGGACGAAGCGTCGGCCGACACGCTCGCCACCATTCTCGGCGGCGGCAAATCGTCGCGCCTCTACAAAGCCCTCGTCTATGATCGCCGGATCGCGCAAGACGTTTCCGCCTTCAACGGATCGGGAGAACTTGCCGGCACATTCCGCATCACCGCCACCGCCAAACAGGGCACTAGCCTCGCAGACTTAGAGAAAGCGATAGGTGAAGAGATCGAACGCCTCAAAAAGGAATCGCCCACGGCAGAAGAACTTTCGCGCGCTTACAACGCACGCGAAGCCGCGTTCGTCTACAGCCTGCAAACGGTCGGCGGCTTCGGCGGCCGAAACGATCAACTCAATCAGTACGCGACTTATCTAGGTCAGCCCGGTTACTTCCAACAAGACCTTGCGCGCTACAGCCGCGTCACGGCCGATGATGTCAAACGAATCGCCAATCAATATCTGACGAACAACCGCTTGATCGTCAACGTCACGCCGCGCGCGGCGCAGGGTGGACAAAGACGCACTGCTGCTGGCGGGGCGACAACCGGCGACCCCGCGCCCACCTCGCCCGCGCAAGCCGCGACGAGACCCGCGCAACAAACCGCCGAAGGCGCAGCAACA
>JACCYN010000330.1 GCA_013696465.1 Pyrinomonadaceae bacterium | reverse complement strand
TCGCCGAACTCTGGCACAAGCGCATCCGCGAAGAACTAGGGATTGCAGAAAGTGACGCGAAGGATTTGAACAAGCTATTTCATCAATCGTATCAAGGCTCGCGCTTCAGCTTCGGCTATCCGGCGTGCCCCGCGCTCGAAGATCAAACGAAGCTGTTCGAGTTGATCGATCCCGCGCGCATCGGCGTGGAACTCACGGAGGAATTTCAACTCGACCCGGAGCAATCCACGTCGGCGATCATCGCGCATCACGAAGAGGCGAAGTATTTTTCTGTTGATTAAAGCCCGCGTTAGATGTCCTCCCTCTTCTTACACTGGCTACGGCTTGAAGCCGACACGCCGCAGCAAGTCTTGAAAGCGCGGGTCATCGCGCAAGCTGTCAAAGGTCGGATCAAATTTGATTTCAAAGGCCAGCGCGTTGCGTTCATCAGCCGCTTTCTCTAACCACACAAACGCCTGATCTCGCTCGCCGAGCCGCACATAGAGCCGCGCGAAATACATCGCCGGAACGTACTCGCCGCGCTTTCTCGTTGAGCTGCTCAAGCCTTTCTCGTGCGACGGCGCGGACGGCGGCGTTGAAACCGGATTCTTTAAAGGTGCGTTCAAGCATTGTCGCCAATTCGTTATTTTTTGCGAGCGCAAAAGCCGCGCTCCATTCCCCGATGGCTTGCTCGAACATTCCTTTTTGTTCGTAAGCGTTGCCTAGCCGTTCGTGGATCAAGGGGCTAGTCGAGTCTAACTCAAGCGTCTTGCGATATTGCTCGATGGCTTCCGTATACCGGCGCATGAAATAGAGCGTATCGCCCAAACGCAGATTGACACTGGGCGCGAGCGGGTCTAACTCAATTCCCCGTTTTCTTTCAATCAGAGCCTCATCAAACCGCCCCATTACAGTCAGGTGACCGCCATAATGGACGTGTGCCTCCGCATAGTTAGGGTCGAGTTCGATGGCACGTTTGAATTCTTGTTCAGCGCCAGCCCAGTCGCGGTAGTAGTAACGTTTCAGACCCGCCAGCGAATTATGAATTTCGGCGAGATTCGGGTCTAGCTCCAAAGCCTTCCGCACAATCGCTTCATGTTTAGGCCATGTTTCATTGGGCGGTAACTGGCCGATGGCCGTTGAAATGCCGTAGAAATCCGCCAACCCGGAATAAGCCAGCGCGTAGGTCGGGTCTAAATCAATCGCCCGTTGAAAGTAGTCGCGGCTCTTCTGGAAATCCACCAGAGTGCGCTTATTCCAGAAGTAACGTCCTTTCAAATAAAGCTGATAGGCTTCGGCGTTTGTCGTGTAGTTCTTCGCCAACCTCTGCTCATCCGCGCCCGATAATTTCACTCGCAACTTATTGGAAACATCGCGTGCAATCTCTTTTTGGAGTGAAATGAGTTCTGTCAGTTTTCGATTGTACTGCTCGCCCCACAGTTGATTACCCTTGCGCGCATCAACCAGCGATAAGTACAGCGTTAAGTCATTACCACGTAATACGAACCGCCCGTTTAAGATTGCTTGTACGGAAAGCTCCGAAGCAATAGTTTGCGGCTTAACGTCTCTGCCCTTATAGCTAAATACGCTGCTGCGTGCCTTTACCAAAATCTTGGGCAGTTGTGAAAGGCTGTTGATGAGCGATTCGGTCATGCCGTCGGACAAATACTCGACATCAGGGTTTCCGCTCTCGTTGACGAACGGCAAGACAGCGATTGATTCGATTTGCGTCGAGTTAGACGAACGAACGGCGAAGAACCAGTAACCCAATCCGACGCCCGCGAGCAATAAAGCCGACAAGGTAATGGCGAAACCAAGTTTGTGCTTGCTGATTTCTCCGGTCGCGTATGCCGCGCTCGAAGTGGGGCGAGCGGTGATGATTTGCGTGGCGCTTTCCTGTTCTGTTTTGTGTGCTGATGCCGTGCGCTCAGTCTCGGTCTGAACCTCTAACTGTTTTTTCAGCCGGCGCAGGTCAACGAGCAAGTCTTTTGCTGTCTGATAGCGTTCTTCACGGTCCTTCACCAGAGCTTTGTTAACTATCCTTTCGAGTTCGCCGGGAATTTCTTGATTGAAATTATTCAGTGGTGCAGGCTCTGTTTTCAAGATCGCCGCAATCACGTCGCTCGTCGTCTCGCCCTTGTACGGCAATCGTCCCGTCAGCACTTCGTACAACACGACGCCTAAGCTGAAAATGTCCGTTCGCGCATCAACCGAAAGCCCTCGCGCTTGTTCGGGCGACATATACGCGACAGTTCCCATCACTATGCCCGGACTCGTCTTGATCAGAGCGCGCGTCGGAGCCCGGCTGTCGGCAGTAGCATCGTCTTTTTTCTCTGTGAGCTTTGCCAAACCGAAATCCAATACTTTTACAATTCCGTCTTCGCGCACCATGACGTTTTCCGGCTTAACGTCTCGATGTACGATATTGCTGTGGTGTGCGGCATCAAGCGCGGCGGCGATTTGTGTTGCGATGTTGAGGGTTTCTATAACCTCAAGGCGCGTCGTCTGCCACTTCCGGCGCAACGTCTCGCCGTCAACGAACTCAGTAGCGATAAAGTGCGTGTCGCCTTCTGCTCCGACTTCGTGA
This sequence comes from Pyrinomonadaceae bacterium, assembly GCA_013696465.1. Taxonomy (GTDB): domain Bacteria; phylum Acidobacteriota; class Blastocatellia; order Pyrinomonadales; family Pyrinomonadaceae; genus JACCYN01. Next base: position 1,517 of record JACCYN010000330.1, on the reverse strand, counting down.
ATGGTAATGATGTTCGGATGATTGAGCGCGGAAGCGGCTTGCGCTTCTTGCTCGAAACGGTGCAAGCGTTCACGATTGCTGACTAAATCGGCGGGCAAAACTTTGAGAGCGACTTTACGATTGAGCCGCGTGTCGTGTGCCAGATAAACTTCGCCCATCCCACCTGCGCCGAGCTGTGAGTGAATCTCATAACGACCGAGACTTGTGCCGGGGGAAAGAGGCATAGTAATAAATGATAGGTACTTCTATACTCTAAACAGGAACTGTACTCTATTATAATGCTGACGAAAGTCAAGAATTTGACAATGTGTAGTATGAGAATAAAGTGAAGTATTTCAATTGTCGCCAACATCTAACAAGTTATTCGATCCGAACCTGAACAGCGCGGTTTTCATTCGTCAGGTTGGCTGCTTGTTGCGCTCTCTGTGTGCGCGGCGGCTAAAGCCAAGCGTTGGAATTAAAATTAGAGTGTCGGACAAAACACATTGAGCCGCGAATGAGCACGAATCAAAGCTAACCGGAAATAAGTCTTATTCGTGTAAATCCGTCGCTCATCTACAGCTAAGTCTTTTTCGTTGAATGTCTTTGATTGAAGTTGATTCCGAATCACAAAATTTAGAAACGCCGCCCGGCGAACCGCCTGCCTCTTTGTGCGAGCCGACGGCGGAGGAACTCAGCGCGCTCACAATGATGGAGCGTTTTGCTTTTCGCTTCGTGCGGCGGATGAACGCCGGGCGCATGAAAGTTTTTTGGACGTGGTGTCAGCGCACCGTCGGTGCGGGCTGGATTCATCTTTCGACTTACAACATCATGCGCGTGTACGGACTCGAACACCTCGAAGCCGTTTCGCACGAGCGCCCTGTCCTGCTCGTCGCCAATCACCGTTCGTTCTTCGATATGTACGTCGTCTCGACCGTCCTTTTTTACCGCACCGCGTTTCCCAAAAAACTTTTCTTCCCCGTGCGCGGGCGCTTCTTTTATCAATCGCCGCTGGGGATGTTCGTCAATTTCATCATGGGTTGGTGGTCAATGTTTCCGCCGATCTTTATGATTGGAGAGAAACGCTCCTTCGATAAATTTTCGATGCGCTGCTTAACCGAATTATGCAGAAACGGCGCAGGACACATCATCGGTTTTCACCCGGAAGGCACGCGCAATCTTAGTCCTGATCCGTATTCATTCTTGCGTCCGCAACCCGGCATCGGGAAGTTGATCAAGGACGCCGCTCCGCAAGTCGTTCCGGTTTTTATCGCCGGACTCGGCAACAATCTTGTGGAGCAAGTCGCGCGTAACTGGACGGGCGAAGAGCGAATTCGTATTCACTTCGGGCGCGCGCTCGACGTTGATAAATTCTTGGCCAAGCGCGACTCGGTGCGCACCTACAAAGAGATCGCCGACTTTGTGATGAGCAAGATCGCCGAACTCGCGGAGCAGGATCGCCTTTTGCAATCCTCGATTGTAAATCAAGAACTGCGCGCTTCAACTCTTCCGTCAAACGAAAACTCACGCGCCAAGAG
>JACCYN010000309.1 GCA_013696465.1 Pyrinomonadaceae bacterium | reverse complement strand
CGAGTGAGCTTCCTCCTCGCCGTGCACGCGCCGCGACCACTGGATATAAGCGGCGAGCGCGTGATTATCCGCGTTGATGTGATCGTAGAGCAGAAGTCCCATGCCTTCGGGGTCGTCGCTCACCATCGCGTCGGCGTTCAACCCTTGACCGATGCGCAGAACTTCGTGCGCTGCGGCAAGCGGCAATAGAAGCGCGGCGACCGTCTCCAACGTGCGGGCATGTTTCGTGAGCGCGCCGTTATGCGAGATCACGGGAACATCGAGGCCGAGATCGAGGGCGAGCGGGCGCACGTCACGAAAACGCCGCCCTGTGACAAGCGCGATGCGCACCCCGCGTTCGCGCGCCTCTCCAATCGCGCGGCGGTTGCCCAATGAGAGTTCGCCTTTTGAATTGAGCAGCGTCCCGTCTAAGTCGAGCGCAAGTAAACGAATCATCGAGTGGACAAGGTAAAAGGAAAACGGAAAAAAGTAAAAGGCGCAAGGTCGAATATGATGAAGTGCCTCCGCTCATATCGCTACCCAACGCTTTTTCATCGCGCGTTTTTCGCCCGCAATAAAATCGCTCCAAGTGAAGTGAAAATTGAATGGACGAGTAGAATAACCCGGCAAAGATTTTTATCAATCAAGGTTTGTAGTTCACGAAAGGAAGGCTTTAAGACAAATGAATGTTACCCATCTTGAATGCGCGGCGTGCGCGGCCGGGTACGAGGCACGACGTTTGCACAATCTATGTACGCAGTGCGGCAAACCTCTACTGGTGCGATATGACTTGAAGCGCGCCGCGAAAAGTTTGACAAAAGAATCTTTGAAGAAACGCGCGGGCGATATGTGGCGCTACCGCGAGGTGCTGCCAGTTGAGCGTGATGAAAATATCACGTCGCTCGGCGAAGGTTGGACGCCGCTTCTTCTTGCGCCGCGCCTCGCCGTCGAAGTCGGATTCGCGGGCGAGCTTTTCATCAAGGATGAAGCCCAGAATCCGACGGGGAGTTTCAAGGCGCGCGGGATGGCGGCGGCTGTTTCGATGGCGAAAGAACTCGGCGCGCGTCGCCTCGCCGTACCGTCGGCGGGAAACGCAGCGGGCGCGCTCGCCGCCTACAGTGCGCGCGCGGGACTGGAAGCATTCATCTTTATGCCGAAGGATACGCCACGCGCCAACGTCATCGAGTGTCAGTGGACGGGCGCGCACGTGACATTGATTGACGGTTTGATCACGAATTGCGGGGCGGAAGTCGCGCGCCGTAAAGAGGCGGAGAATTGGTTTGACGTTTCGACATTGAAAGAACCGTACCGCGTCGAAGGCAAGAAGACGCTCGGCTACGAGCTGGCCGAACAACTCAGTTGGACGTTGCCGGATGTGATCATTTATCCGACGGGTGGCGGCACAGGGCTTGTCGGCATGTGGAAGGCGTTTGCGGAAATGGAAGAAATGGGATGGATTAATGGAAGACGACCGCGCATGGTCTCGGTGCAATCGGCGGGGTGTGCGCCGATTGTGCGGGCGTTTGAAGAAGGGAAGAGGTTTGCGGATGAATTCCCGAACGCGCAGACGACCGCATCGGGGCTTCGCGTGCCAAAAGCAATTGGAGACTTTCTAATTCTCGATGCGTTACGCGAATCAGACGGCGCAGCCGTGGCCGTGACGGATGAAGAGTTGATGAATGGCGCGGGCGAGATCGGAAGAACGGAAGGTTTATTCGTCGCGCCAGAGGGCGGGTCGTGCGTCGCCGCGCTGAAGAAGTTAATCGAGCGGGGAGTTGTTAAAGCGGGCGAGCGCGTCGTGCTGTTCAACACGGGCGCAGGCGTGAAATATCTGGAAAGTTTCGTGGAGTTTGAAGGGAAAAGAAGATGATCAGGATGTGCGAGAAATTTGTGGCGGCGCTTTTAACGATTTCGCTTTTGTCAATTTCGGTTTTCGCCAAAAGCGATCTGGGGGATTGGAATAATGGTCGAGAGATTGAAGATGGATTCCAGCATTCTCGTTGAGACGAAGCGCGGCGAGCGATTTGAAGGAAAGTTGCAGAGCGTGACGAGCGATTTGATGTCAGTGCGCGTCAGGGTTTCCGGCAGTTACACGCAGGTGGTTGAAGTGCGTCGGGAAGATGTGAGCGAGGTGCGCCGGAAGTTGAATCCGATTATCGGAGGAGTGATCGGGGCGGGAATCGGAATCGGAATCAGCGCAGCTTTGGGCGCGGCGACCAACAGCCGTGAAGACGGGCCGCTACTCGGAATTGCCGTCGCGCCTCTCGGCATCTTGATCGGCGGTGGCGTCGGGGCTAAGGCTTTCAAGAAGGGCAAGAGAATCTATGTCGCGCCATAAAGGGGTTGTATTGAAGAGAAGTTGTTTGTCGAGCAGTGACGTTTGCGGAGGTGCGGTGGTGAAGAAGTATATGCTGTTCGTGATCAGCGTCGCGCTCGTCTTGTCGTCTTCGATGCGCGGGCAGGAAATCAAAGCAACGCTGGAGAGTGAATCTGATAGAGCGCATCTTGATGAATTGCGCCGTGAAGGTTTCAATAAACTTTATAATCTTGAATACGAAGAAGCGCGCAAACACTTCCGGGAGATGGCACGGCTATTCCCCGCTCATCCGGCGGGCGCGCAATTTCTCGCCACGAGCCTGTGGTTGCAAACTTTAGGCGACTCGCGCCGCTTACAAACTTCGCTTTACAATTCCGACGCTTTCTACGAAGAAACTGACGACAAGGTTGATCCGCGCGTCGTGAATCAATTCCGCGAGTGGACGCGCCAAGCAAAAACTCTGGCCGACGTGCGCCTGCGACAAAATCCGAAGGACGCCGAAGCTTTGTATTTCTCCGGCGCGATTGATGGTTTGAAGGCGGCGTTTGCCGGAAGCGTCGAGCGCAGTTTTATCCCCGCGCTGCGGGCGGGTGCACGCGCGGTTGATCGTCACCGCGAAGTCGTCAAAGTTGACTCCGCTTACGCGGACGCCGAACTCACCATCGGTCTTTACGATTACATCGTCGGTGATTTGCCTCTGCCCGTTAAACTTCTGGCAAGCGTCGGCGGCGTGCGCGGATCGAAGCGGCGGGGATTGCAGACGCTCGAACGGGTGGCAAAAGAGGGACGCTGGGCGGGAGACGATGCGCGCACAATCCTTATCGCGCTCTACAAACGCGAAGGAAGGTGGACGGACGCGCTTAATGTCTCAAGCGAACTTTCGGCGAAATACGAGCGCAACTACATTTTCAAACTCGAAGCGGCCGACGCGCTCACCTCGCTCGCTGCGTCCGAGCGAAAAGCAAACAACCGGGAAGCGGCGACAAAGCACGAAGCGGAAGCCTTTACGATCTTCGAGCGTCTGCTAGGGCGTGAACGCGCCGGGCGCGAAAGCGCGTCGCGCACCTCCGCGCGTCCGGCGTTTGACCTCATCCACTTTCGTTACGGCGAAGTCTTGCTTGCCGCGAATCAATTTGCTCGCGCCGCGAAAGAATTTAAGGCAGCCGCCAACGTCTCAGGAGCCGAAGCGGGACTGGCTACGATGGCGCACCTGCGCCGCGCGCAAACCCTCGATCTCGCAGGAGACAGAGGCGAAGCAATTGCCGCTTACAAAACCGTGTTGACGCGCCCGAACATTTACGACGCGCACAAACAAGCCGCGCGCAGGCTGCAAGAACCGTTTAGAAGATAAAGTTCTCGATTGATGAACACTGTGACAAAAGCGATGCGCGACCGTCCCCGAAGATTGCTGCTCTGCTTGGACGGTGTGCCCCACGAAGTTATCAGGCAGGCGCGGCATCGCGGCTTGTTCGATTGCTTTCACGAACCCTCGCGGCTGCTCTCGCCCTTCCCGACGATGACCAACGTCGCGCTCTCAACGATGTTGAATGCCAGCGCGCCTGCAGGTTATGAAAGCTTGTACTTCGATTCGGATGCGCGCGAGATGCGCGGCGGCATCAGCAATTACGTCGGGCGACGCACGCCGGATAAAATTCCGTCGTCTTACATGGACACGCTCGATTATCAAGAGCCGCTGCATTTCGAGTTTCTGATTTACGTTTTACCCGAAAGAATCTGGCGCACGGATTTCAACCGCTTCCGCCAACGTCTCAACTGCCATGCCGTGACAAGTGATTTCTTCGCCTTCCTCAAAAGCACCGACGGACTGCTGCACATTCGCGGTCAGGAGGCGTTAGGTATCGCGCTCGCGCATTTAGATTGGATGTTGCGCGACGTTGTGAAAGACTACGGGCGAGATACGGAGATCGTCGTCTTCTCTGATCACGGCATGAATCTCGTTGATAATAAGCGCGTGCCCTTGCGCGCTCACCTGCGCCGTTGCGGATACAAATTTAGCCGCGACTTAAAAGGCGCGCCCGCGTCGCATATCGCCATCCCCGCTTTCGGCTTGTGCGGTTACGCAGCCATCTACTGCGCGCACGATGAAGCGGCGGCAAAGGTGGCGGATAAGTTAAGTGAGTTGGAAGGAGTAGACTTCTCGATTCACGCTGACGGAGCGGCGGCCGTCGTTAAAAGCGCACGTGGCGAAGCGCGCATTCTACGCAAAGTTCGTGACGGCGAAACTTTTTACTCTTATCAACAGAGCACGGGCGATCCGCTCGATCTGCAATCACTGATCGAACGCGTGCAAGAAATGTTTGACGCGGAAAATTTCGCTTCGGAAGAAATCTGGTACGAACACACAAGCGAGCATACCTACCCGGACGTGATTGCCAATCTTTACGGTGCGCTTTTTTGTTCGCGCGTGCGTCATACGGCAAACGTGCTCGTTAGTTTTAAGGACGGCTACTACTATGGCGCAGAGGGCTTCGACCACTTCGCGTCACGCCTCTGCGCGACACACGGCAATGCGCTCGCGCCAAGCACGACTGCATTCTTGATGAGCACACACCGGACATTTCCGGCAACCGTGCGCGCAAAGGATGCAAACTCGCTGCTGTGCGAAAACTAGAGTCAATAGAGGATTTTAGGGTCTATGGTAGCAAAAGTTGTTAAAGCGGATACCGCTCAAGTAATTTCAGGAGCAATCGAAACAAGTTTTCCTTGCGCTGATTAAAACGATATTCACATTCTTTCAAGTGCAAATAAAATG
>JACCYN010000303.1 GCA_013696465.1 Pyrinomonadaceae bacterium | reverse complement strand
AGTTTCATCAGCGCATCCACCGTTTGCGGAGTCGGGTCGAGAATGTCCATCAGACGCTTGTGCGTTCTGATCTCGAATTGCTCGCGCGATTTTTTATCAACGTGCGGCGAACGCAAGACCGTCCACTTGTTTTTGGAAGTGGGAAGCGGTATCGGCCCGGCGACACGAGCGCCCGTGCGCTTGGCGGTCTCCACGATCTCCGAGGTGGATTGATCCAGCACGCGATGCTCGTAAGCCTTGAGTCTGATTCTGATCTTTTCGTTCAGCATAATCTTTGTCTTCGAGAACTATTCCACGATTTCGGTAATGGTACCGGCCCCGACCGTTCTCCCACCTTCGCGGATAGCGAACCTGAGTCCCTTCTCCATCGCTATCGGCGTGATGAGTTCGATCTCCATCGCCACGTTGTCCCCCGGCATCACCATCTCCACGCCCTCCGGCAGGTGCGCCACTCCCGTCACGTCCGTCGTCCGAAAGTAAAACTGCGGCCGGTACCCCGTGAAAAACGGCGTGTGCCGCCCACCCTCTTCCTTCGTCAAAATGTACGACTCCGCCTTGAACTTCGTGTGCGGCGTAATACTGCCCGGTTTCGCTATCACCTGTCCCCGCTCGATGTCCTTGCGCTCCACGCCTCTCAGCAAGAGTCCCACGTTATCCCCGGCCACACCCTCGTCCAGCAACTTCTTAAACATCTCCACGCCCGTGCAGACGGTCGTCCTGGTGTCCCGGATGCCGATGATCTCCACCGTCTCGTTGACCTTGACTCGCCCTCTCTCCACTCGCCCGGTCGCCACCGTCCCGCGCCCCTGAATCGTGAAAATATCTTCCACCGGCATCAGGAACGGTTTCTCGATGTCGCGCTCCGGCGTCGGGATAAACGTGTCCACCGCCGCCATCAACTCCTCGACCGTCGCCTCCCACTTCGCCTCCCCGTTCAAGGCGCCCAAGGCCGAACCCTTGATGACCGGAATGTCGTCGCCCGGAAACTCATAGGCCGACAACAGTTCTCTGACTTCCAGTTCGACGAGTTCGATCAGTTCCTCGTCATCCACCGCGTCCACCTTGTTCATAAAGACCACCATCGCCGGCACACCCACCTGGCGGGCTAAGAGAATGTGCTCACGCGTCTGCGGCATCGGCCCGTCCGTGGCCGCGACGACCAAAATCGCTCCGTCCATCTGCGCCGCGCCCGTGATCATGTTCTTGACGTAATCGGCATGCCCCGGACAGTCCACGTGCGCGTAGTGACGGTTCGCCGTCTCGTACTCGACGTGCGCCGTCGCGATGGTGATGCCTCGGGCCTTCTCCTCCGGCGCGTTGTCAATCGAGTCGAACGCCCGCACCACGATCTTCGGGTTGTGCTTGGATAAGACTTTCGTGATCGCCGCCGTCAACGTCGTCTTCCCGTGATCCACATGCCCAATCGTCCCGATGTTCACGTGCGGCTTCGACCGGTCAAACTTTTCCTTGCTCATTGTGCGATAGCCTCTTCAACAAGTTTTAAATATAAATCGTCTTTAGTAATGGAGCCCGCGATGAGATTTGAACTCATGACCTCCTCCTTACCAAGGAGGCGCTCTACCACTGAGCTACGCGGGCGCGTCCCGGCTGCTAACTGCTGCTGTTGTGCGCCCTGACTTGACCACTTGAAATAATGGAGCGGGAGACGAGGTTCGAACTCGCGACCCTCAGCTTGGAAGGCTGATGCTCTACCAACTGAGCTACTCCCGCAAAGCAAAGTGAAATGGCGAAAGGTGAACGAACTTTTACTTTTCGCCCTCCGCCTTTCGTGAATGCAGGGGGTAGGATTTGAACCTACGTAGGGCGTGAGCCCGCCGGGTTTACAGCCCGGTGCCATTAACCACTCGACCACCCCTGCGCATTTCAAAAACCTCGAAGCTGGCGAAGGGACTTGAACCCCCGACCCTCTGATTACAAATCAGATGCTCTACCAACTGAGCTACGCCAGCTTAATCGCATCATGTCATTAAACTTTATTGTAGATGTTGATAACGGCTCATGGCAAAGCGGTCATACTAACAACGTCTCTTACGAAACGCAAGTTGATGTATTGTATACTGCGATTGACCGCATCCTCATAACATCCTGTTTAACAAAGCAAAATTTATATTGACGCCTTGTGTCTTCTCAAAGTAGGATGGTGATTAGCCCGCAAGCGGCTTAATCGGAGGAGATTATCCAATGACGCGCCGCTTGTATCTCCGCAATTTTCGGCCTCACATTATCGGATAAAGCGGACGCGACGCCTGTTTCTGTTTCGCTTAGACAACTTTCGAGGAGCTCTTCCCGTGCGTATTTCTCTTACCACCTTCGTCCATAAAATTCTTAAAGCCTCATTTGCGTTGGCATTATGTCTTTTCGGCATGATTGTCTCCGGCGCTTTCGTTCGGGCGCAGACTTCCGACGCGAGCGCACAACAAACATCGCCGCAGCAACAAACGGCTGTCGCAAATCCGCAAGCGTCGCTTGCGCCCGCCGTCGCTCGCTCTAGCGAACTCGCTTGCGGAGGATTCATCGAATTTGCTCCGGGCGGAAACTATCTGGAGATCATCGGGGGCGAAGAAGAACAGGAACAGCGCGTTTACGCCGACGGCGACGTGGTTTTCATTAACGGCGGACGCGGGCAAGGCTCATACGTCGGGCAGGAGTTTTCCGTTGTGCGCCCGCGCGGACAGTTCACCACGCGGCTTACGAACAAGCGCGGCTTTCTCGGCGTTTACACGCAGGAGGTCGGGCGCGTGCGCGTTACGGAAGTTAAAGAAGGAGTTTCGGTCGCGGTCGTGTCGGCGACTTGCGAGACGATCTTAAACGGCGATCTGCTGCGCTCGCTTCCGCAGCGCGTCGCGCCGACTCAACGCGCGGAGACAGAGTTTGATCGCTTCGCCGATCCGACGGGCAAGCAGACGGGTCGCATTGTGCTGGCGCGCGACGGGCGCGAACTCGTGGCGCGCGATCAAATCGTCTTCATTGATCTCGGCGCGGAAGACAATGTTCAGGCGGGCGATTATCTGACGATCTTTCGTCCGGCGGGCACCGGCAACATCACGCGCTTCCGCGACGAAGAGATCGCTCTCGCGGCGAGCGGCGGATTTGAGAGCGACCGTTTTCGCGGCGGCAAATTCTCCAACCAAGCCCAGCGCGTCCGACGACCAAACCAGACGGGCGTTTATGGCCCAACCGTCACGACGCCGGAAGTCAGAAGACGCCGCCCACCTGTGCCGCGCAAAGTGGTCGGCGAAATGGTGATCTTGAGCGTGCAACGCCGCACCGCAACGGCCATTATCACGCGCGTCGCCCAAGAAGTGCACACGGGCGATTACGTCGAAATTCAATAACGCTTTCATCGGCTCATCACTGAGTGGCAATTATAAAAGAAGAAGGGTAAGAAAATGATCGAACAGTTGATAGGGATGTCACTGACGCTAATCGTGGTGGGCGGTTTGGGAGTCGTCCTTTCGGTGGCGAAGAAAATTTAACTTTGCGTCGCCGCTGCTGCCGCGCGCGCCGCTTCGCGTCGTCGTTCCGCGTTGCGCCCGATGATCAAATCATAGAAGGCGCGAAAATAGCCGTACATCGAAGCGCACGCCGAGAGCACCACGACCCACAGCAGCGCCCGTCCCGCCGTGTAGAGCAGCACCTGCCAATCGTTTTCAGTCGTCACGCCTTTACCGAAAAAGTGATTCAGCGCCGCCTGTAGTTCGGGCACCGTCCAGAACTGGATGGCGGGAAACGCGCGCCCGAAATTCGCCACGGGCGGCTCACCCGACGCGCTCGACAAAATCAGAAACGCGATTGTCACCACCTGCGTCAGCATCTTGAACTTGCCCATCCGCGATGCTGCGATTACAAACCCTTCCGACGCCGCGACCGACCGCAAACCCGAAACGGCAAACTCACGGCCGATGATGATCACAACCGCCCACGCCGGGGCGAGACGGTTTTCGACGAGCGAGATGAGCGCGGCGGAGACGAGGAGTTTGTCGGCAATCGGATCAAGTAGTTTGCCGAGTTGCGAAACCTGATCGCGGCTGCGCGCGATGCGTCCGTCTAAATAATCGGTTAGAGCGGCGAGCAGAAAGATCGTTACGCCTAAAATGTGACGTGGCACGCCGAGCCAGTTTTCCGAAACAGGCGTGAGCAGCACGACGACGAGCAGCGGGACGACGAAGATGCGCGAGAGCGTTAACGAGTTTGGTAGATTCACACCTTCTTACTGCCCTCTCGGTTCTTTCAAGCGATGACAATCTTTAATGCCGAAGAGTTGAGTTTTAATCTCGCCTCTTTGCGGAGTGTATGATTCGCCGCGCGAGGGTGTCAAGGTTATGCAGCGACGAGGCGATAAGAAACGTATGGCGGCAGATCAAGCGTTGTGATCAGAGCAATTGATCTGTCGTTTTCTTTCATGTTGCTCTTTGTCCGCGTCGCGGCTGGCGTGGCTCCGGTTTTCGCTCTAAACAAGAAGCCGCGAGCGATACAAGCGCAATTGCGCGTAGGCTTTTGTCGTTCAATTTCTGCGCCCCGTCAAGCGCGTTCTCGAAATCAATAGCGCCAAGTTCGCGGAAAGCATTCTCCAGACTAAAGCCGGGTACGTTGCGCATTGTGTAGAAGCCGAAGGTTTCGCCTTCGAGTTGATACTGCACGACGCCTGACGTGAGATCGGGTTCGGTAAGCGCGTTTGTCGTCTTCACCGCCTCAGTCATCACTTCGACGGCGCGCACTTGGTCAAACTTGGTGTAAAGATGCGCAACGCCGAGCAGCGTGCGCGCTTTATCCGTCGAGTTTTGAGCTTTAAGGGCAAGCGCAGCAACTGCATCGAGCGTTTCGCGGGCGCGCACTTTATCGTCAATCGCCTTCAACAAGGCAGATGCGATCTCAAGATTCAATTGAGCGCGACCGTCGAGTTCCTCAACCTTCGCGGCGAAGCGCATCGCGTCGTCAAGGCGGTTATCGGCGACGGCCTTTTGTGTACGCTTGAAATAGATATAATCGAAAAGGCGACGGCGCAAAGTCTCATCACTCAACTTCGTCAACAGGCTTTCTACTTTCTCAAATTCGTCTTCGCTCTTCGCCCCTATAGCGGCGAAAGCAATCGCTTGATCGCGTCGCTTCGGATCGGTTGCCTGTTCCGCTTCGTCGAGCAGTTTTGTGAAGCGGTCACTCGCTTCCCACTCACGTTGGGACTCTAAATACCCGGTAGCGCTTCTCCTTGCTTGCTCGGTGAGAAGCGCGCCCGCCGCGTTTTTCAATTCGGCGATGCGCGCGAGATGGGAGGGATGCGTCCGCGCAGCGAGTTGCTCAAGTGAGATTAAAGAAGCGTAAAGTTGATGTGCGGGATAGTCTTGCGCCGCCCTCGCCTCCGGCGGTGACTTAATCTTATTCTCCGTAAACCGTAAAAAAGCATTGAGAAATAAACGCTGCAACTCAGCGTCACCCCTGAAGTTCGGCGGCGGCAGGTAGCCATAGTTAAGTCTCGCTTGTGCGATCTCGCGGTTTAAGCCGAAAGGATAAATCGCAAGGTAAACGAAATCTTCGGTTGTGCCATTCGCATAAGCGCCGAGGGCTTCGCGGTACAATTGTGATGCGAGCGCCTGATCTTTTCTTGCAAGCGAATAAAGAAATTGCGCCAGCGCGAAGGAAACCGGGTAACGAAAACTTGCGCGCGCGAAACTCAAAGACTCCGCACGGTTCGTTTCCAACAAAGAATCGGCGAGTCTGAGCAACTTCTCGCCAGTATCAAATCGCTTTTCGTTCGTCATCGTGCTTGCTTGTTCGGCGTCGCGTTTGCTTCCCTCCGCCGCTTGTTCGGCGAGACGCCGCGCCCAACCGGGATCGCGTTTTGCAATCGCCCTTAAAACGACGAACCTGAGATCAGGCAGACACCTCACAAGTCCTCTGCCTTCCTGCCGCATCGCGTCTCCTTGTTTCGCAAAATCCTGCGCCGCCACTTCGTAAGCTTCTGTGAAAAGGGCGCGGGCTTTCGGCTGATCGTGCGTCCAGAGCAGATCGGCGATTCGCGTCGTTGTCGCAACGCGAGCCGACGCTTTCTCAATCGAACGCGCATCATCAGCCACCTGCTGAACAAGTCCGAGCGCGCGAATCCGATCACACGCCGGAACGGGTTGTTGATTCTGCGTGCCGCACGCGGCTTCGCCCCGTTGGGCGGGAACGGAAATATTTGCAACCTGCAGCACAAGCACGAGGATTAAAAACCTGCGGCTCATGTTTGTAACCTTTCGTGCGAACAGAAATTTCAGACGCTCTCCGAATCGTCGGGGCGAGCGATTTTGATTGCTGACTTGCTTCACGCTTCACCCCTCGTCTACAATCAGTGGTTCTGCCGCTCGCATTATTCATAACTATACGGCGACAAGCTTTTTTCAATCAATGGCAATTGACCGCATCACGGTGCGCGGGGCGCGCCAACACAATCTAAAAAACATCAACGTCGAAATTCCGCGTGATAAATTAACCGTTATTACCGGGCTTTCCGGTTCGGGCAAATCGTCGCTCGCTTTCGACACGATCTACGCCGAAGGACAACGTCGCTACGTCGAGTCGCTTTCGGCTTATGCCCGTCAATTTCTCGATCAATTGGAGCGCCCCGAAGTTGATTCCATTGACGGATTGTCGCCTGCGATCTCGATTGAGCAGAAAACCGTTTCGCGCTCGCCGCGCTCAACGGTCGGCACGGTCACTGAAGTTTACGATTATCTTCGCTTACTGTTTTCTTCCATTGGACAGCCGCATTGCCACAATTGCGGGCTGCCGATCACGCGCCAATCCGTCGCTCAGATCGTGCAGAATGTTTTGAGTCTGCCGGAAGGCGAGCGCGTGATGATCCTCGCGCCCGTCGTGCGCGGTCGCAAAGGCGAATTCAAGAAGGAGTTAGAGAAGCTTGCACGTGATGGATTCTTGCGCGCCCGCGTTGACGGCGAGATCGTCTCACTCGACGAAGAAATCAAACTCGACAAACGTCGCAACCACACGATTGAGGTTGTCGTTGATCGTCTTCTGATAAAATTCGGCATCAATGATCGCCTTGCCGAATCCGTCCGCACGGCGTTGAAGTTGACGAACGGCGCGGTACTCGTCGCGGTGGTTGACGGTGAAGAGAAACTTTATTCCGAGCGCATGGCGTGCGTTAACTGCGGCATCAACATTCCGCCTCTGGAGCCGCGCTCGTTCTCTTTCAACTCGGCTTACGGCGCGTGTAAACGCTGTCACGGACTCGGCACCGTGCTCGAAGTTGATCCGGCGAAGATCGTGCCCGACCCGACCGTGACAGCCACCGCGTGGACGTTTCCCGGTTCGGCAGACAAGCAGGGCGCGGCATATTTGCGCAGCGCGCTCGCGGCGGTAGTTGAACATTTCAATGCGAATCTTAAATTGCCTTTCGGCGAACTCCCGCAGGCCGTGCGCGATGCTTTCTTTCGCGGCGTTGACGGGCAGGTAACTTTTCGTCAAGGGCAATACACTTACCAGAGCGATTGGCGCGGCGCGGTGCGTTGGCTGGGCGAGCGAATGAACGATGCGCCGTCGGAGAAAGTGCGCGGGGCGCTCGAAGAGCTCGTCTCGCCCGTGCCGTGTCTGGCGTGCGGCGGTCGCCGCTTGCAACCCGAATCGCTCGCGGTGCGCATCGGCAATCTCGGCATTGCTGATTATGCAGCGATGCCGATTGAAGACGCCGTAAAAGCATTCGACCGATTGCAACCCAACAATCGTGAAGAGCAGATCGCCGGTCTTGTGTTGCGTGAAATCAGAAACCGTCTGCGTTTTCTCGAAACCGTCGGACTCGGCTACATTACGCTTGATCGTGCATCGGCAACTTTGAGCGGCGGCGAAGGACAACGCATCCGCCTCGCCACGCAGATCGGCTCGCAGTTGCGCGGCGTACTCTACGTTTTAGACGAACCGTCAATCGGTCTTCACCCGCGCGACAATCAACGCCTTTTGGAGACGCTCACGCACTTGCGCGATCTCGGCAACACAGTACTTGTCGTCGAACACGACGAGGAGACGATCCGCCGCGCCGATTACGTCGTTGATCTCGGCCCCGGTGCAGGCACGCACGGCGGCGAGGTGGTCGCAGCGGGCACGCCCGATGAAGTCGCGTGCAATCCACAATCCGTGACCGGACAATACATCTGCGGTGCGACGGAAATCGAAACACCGTCTTCGCGTCGTCCGCCGAACGGCAAGAGCATCCGCATCGAAGGAGCGACGCACAACAACCTGAAAGAGATTGACGTTGAATTTCCGCTTGGACTGTTGACGGTCGTGACGGGCGTCAGCGGGTCGGGCAAATCCACGCTCGTTGACGACATCCTTTATCCGGCGCTCGCGCGTCATCTTTACAGTTCGATGGCGGAGACGGGCGCGTTCCGCGCGATCTCAGGACTTGAGTTTGTTGATAAAGTGATCGAAATCGATCAGTCGCCCATCGGTCGCACACCGCGCTCGAATCCGGCGACTTACACCGGACTCTTCACGCCGATCCGCGAACTCTACGCGATGCTTCCCGAATCGAGAGAGCGCGGTTACAAGCCGGGTCGCTTTTCCTTCAACGTCAAAGGCGGACGTTGCGAAGCCTGCGAGGGCGACGGGATGAAGCGGATCGAGATGAATTTTCTTCCCGATGTTTACGTGCTCTGCGATGTGTGTCGCGGCGCGCGCTACAACCGCGAAACGCTTTCGGTGAAATACAAGGGCAAGTCAATTGCCGAGCTTCTCGACACGACGA
>JACCYN010000299.1 GCA_013696465.1 Pyrinomonadaceae bacterium | reverse complement strand
TCGAGATGGTGATGCCGGGCGACAATGTGGCGATGGAGATCGAACTGATCACACCGATTGCGATGGAGAAGGGGTTGCGGTTCGCCATTCGTGAAGGTGGCAGAACGGTCGGCGCTGGCACCATTAGCGATGTCGTTGAGTAAATAAGTAAATCAACTTCTATGGTTTGCCAAAAGTTTTCTTGAATCGAAGGAAGGTGTTTTATGGCGCGCGATAATGTGGTATTGCAATGCACGGAATGTAAAAGCCGTAACTATGTAACGACAAAGAATAAAAAGACGACGACGCAGCGGCTTGAGTTTAGCAAGTTTTGCCGTCGCTGCCGGTTACATAAGCCGCACAGAGAGACGAAATAAAGGATGAAGTTAGGAACGCGGAAGGATGGAGTGCGAGCAAAGCTAGAAGTTTTGGTTTAAGATTTCAATTTGCAGGTTTCAAATCACGCCCTCAACGCTTCCGCCTTCATCCTTCCTATTTCCTACTTTGCTTCAGGGGTATAGTGTCAATGGTTAGCACGTCGGTCTCCAAAACCGTAAGTCCGGGTTCAAATCCTGGTACCCCTGCCAGACGAGCGTTGTATCAGCCCGAAAGATAAGGAACGAGAAAGCCCGGTGTCGAGACAAGATGAATACACAGGCGCGAATGACGATCCGGCAGAATTCCAGCCGGAGGGAGACGCGCGCGCCGATTCGGCGGACGCTCTAGCAAGCGGCGGTGCCATCGTGCCGCCGCGCTCGCCTCGCACAGGCGCGGGAAGTAGAGGAGGTGGTGAGCGCCGCGAAGGCCGAAGCGAAGGATTGATCGAGCGCATCTCGAATTTCCTGCGTGAGACGCGCGCCGAAATGCGGCGCGTCGCGTGGCCAACGGCGACCGAAGTTAAAAACACCACGATCATCACCATTATCGCCGTTATTTTCTTTGCGCTCTATCTGTACGGGGTTGATCATGCGTGGGCTTTTATCATTACGCAGATTGAAAACTTGGTAAGCAGGCTTATCGGGGTGGTTTAGGTCGGGAAGATTTCTTATGAAGCAGTGGTACATTCTGCACACTTATTCGGGGCATGAAAAGAAGGTGCGCGAGGGCTTGAAGGCGCGCATCCGCGACACCGAGTTGCAAGATCAAATTACGGAAGTGATCGTCCCGACTGAGACGGTGGTGGAGATGCGCGGTAACAAGCGCGTCGAATCGTCGCGGATGTTTTATCCGGGTTACGTTCTCGTCGAGATCGAATGCGATGATCGCGGGCACATCCCTGACGACGTGTTCCACATGATCAAATCCACACCGAAAGTGACGGGATTCGTCGGCGGGCAGATGCCGACGCCGCTGACGCCGCAGGAAGTTGACCAGATCGTTCACAACGTGTCGGAAGCGGCCGAGAAGCCGAAGCCGAAATTCACTTACATGCCGAACGAAACGGTGCGCATCAAATCAGGCCCGTTCGCAAGCTTTACGGGCAAGGTGGAAGATGTTAACAAAGACAAATCAACGCTGAAGGTCGTCGTCACGATCTTCGGCCGCTCGACGCCGGTCGAGTTAGATTTTTTAGATGTCGAGAAGGTAACATTTACGGAAGAAGAATAGCTCGTATGCTTGCGTCTGAATCGTCTTTTCATCCGGGCGAAACGGTGCGTATTAAAGCTGGCGCGTTCTCTGCTTTTATCGGTAGAATTGAACGGGTTGATGATGAAAACTTAACGTTGGAAGTACGAGTCACAATCTTTGGTCGCGCACACCCCGTTAATATAAAACAGCAGGATGCGGAGAAGATAAAGCTTACGAATTCGTCGTATCCGTTTGATAACAATTTTAATCGGAATTAAGTTATGGCAAAGAAGATTACAGGTTACATTAAGCTGCAAGTCCCGGCGGGCAAGGCGAATCCGGCGCCGCCGATTGGCCCGGCGCTCGGTCAGCACGGCGTCAACATCATGGAGTTTTGCAAGGCGTTCAACGCGAAAACGGCGAACGACGACCCGGACATGAAGATTCCGGTCGTTATTACCGTCTACGGTGACCGCTCGTTTACGTTTGAAACGAAGACGCCGCCGGTCGCCGATCTGCTGAAGAAAGCGGCCGGGATTGCGAAGGGATCGAGCAAGCCGAACCGCGAAAAGATCGGCACGATCTCGCGCGATAAAATCAAAGAGATCGCGGAGAAGAAGATGCCGGATTTGAACGCCGCGAGCGTCGAGGCGGCGATGAAAACCGTCGAAGGCACGGCGCGCAGCATGGGGCTGACGGTCGAGTAAATTTTTGATTTTAGATTGGCGATTTTTGATTTGAAAAAAGCGCAATCTGGAATCAGCGGAAAGGAAGGGAAGCGGATTCGCTGATGTTTTGATTTAGCGAAATCGTAAATCAAAGATCGCAAATCTAAAATCCGTTTCCCGTTTGAACCTTGAGGTGAAAAGATGGCGCAACATGGAAAAAAGTATCGGGCGGCTTTAGAGAAAGTCGAAGATAGAAAATACACGCTTGAGGAAGCGATGGCGAAGGTGAAAGAGATCGCTTTCGCCAAGTTTGACGAAACCGTAGAGTTGACGATGTGGCTCGGTGTCGATCCGCGTAAAGCCGACCAACTCGTGCGCGGCACCATCGTGCTGCCGCACGGACTTGGCAAGTCGAAGCGCGTGCTGGTGATCGCGCAGGGCGACAAGATTCGTGAGGCGGAAGAGGCGGGCGCGGACTTCGTCGGCGGCGACGACATGGTTGAGAAAATCCGGGGCGGGTGGCTTGACTTCGACGCCGTAATCGCCACGCCCGACATGATGCGCTCGGTCGGCGGACTCGGAAAAGTCTTAGGCCCGCGCGGGCTGATGCCGAACCCAAAGACGGGGACGGTGACGTTTGACGTGCGCGCGGCTGTCTCTGAGACGAAAGCCGGTAAGGTTGAGTATCGCGTTGATAAGACGGGCGTGATTCACGTCGGCATCGGCAAAGTTTCGTTCGACGTTGATAAATTGAATGACAACGCGCGTATGTTGCTTGACGCGGTGGTGCGCGCCAAGCCTTCGACCGCGAAAGGCAAATACGTTAAGAAAGTGAATCTGGCGGCGACGATGAGTCCGGGCGTGTTGTTGGACGAAACGGCTTACGCGAAATAAACGGTAGTAGAGCTGAGGAAAGCACAATGAAAACAAGAGCACAAAAACAGATTGACCTCGAAGCTCTCACACAGCAGTTTCAGGAGGCGACGGCCGGAATGTTCGTCGGATTTACGAATCTGACGGTGGCGAAAGACCAAGAACTTCGCAAGCAGTTGCGCGAAGCGGGCGTGCGTTACTCAGTGGTCAAAAACACATTGGTGCGCAAAGCTTCGGCGGGCACGCCATTTGAGCAGGCGGCGGAGCACTTTAAGGGCGTCACGGCCGTTGCCTTAAGCAGCAACAACGATCCGGTGGGTTTATCAAAAGCGATCTCTAAGTTTAGCAAAGATAACCCGGACGTTTTTACGTTTAAGACGGGTATCGTTGAAGGCAAGCTTGTCGCGCTTCGTGACATAGATGAAATTGCGAGCTTGCCGTCGAAGGAAGAGTTGATCTCGAAGATCATGTTTTTAATTAACTGTCAGGCGCAGCGCCTAGTCACGGTGCTGTCGGCCGTGCCGCGCAATCTGGCAATCGT
The DNA here is from genome assembly GCA_013696465.1 of Pyrinomonadaceae bacterium. Classification (GTDB taxonomy): domain Bacteria; phylum Acidobacteriota; class Blastocatellia; order Pyrinomonadales; family Pyrinomonadaceae; genus JACCYN01. The sequence continues at coordinate 6,503 of JACCYN010000299.1, read as the reverse complement.
CGTCAAGCAGATTGGCGATCAGAAAGGCGGCGGCGAAGAAGCCGCGAGCTAATTTTTGGTTTTAGGTTTGCGATTTTTGATTTGAAGGCGATTCGTCTTCAAACTCAAGCTGGAATTTTCCAGTTTGAAATCGTAGATCGAAAATCGGCAATCAAAAATCTAAAACTTGTCGAAGGAGTAATCATGGCTGTTTCACGCGAAGAAGTGATCGAATTTATGAAGGGCATGACCCTTTTGGAAGCCTCGCAGCTTGTTAAGGATTTAGAAGAGACGTTCGGCGTGTCGGCGGCAGCAGCGGCCGTTGCGGCTCCGGCGGGTGGCGCGGCGGCGGCTCCGGCTCCGGCTGAAGAGCAAACCGAGTTTGACGTGATCTTGCAAGCTGCAGGCGGTAACAAGATCAACGTCATCAAGGTCGTGCGCGAAATTACCGCGCTCGGACTTAAAGAAGCTAAAGACCTCGTCGAAGCCGCTCCAAAAGCGGTTAAAGAGGGCGTGTCGAAAGAAGACGCAGAAACCTTTCGCCAGAAACTCGCTGACGCGGGCGCAACCGTCGAAGTCAAGTAAGGCTTCAGGCGTCTGCTCGGTTTCTCGAAGAGCAACTGCAAGCAGGGACGCGCAACTTTCGTTTCTGCGCTCGCATCTATATTCTTGCGAGAACAATCTGAATTGCTTACGTGCGGCTTCGCCTTGACAGAAGAGGTGAAGTGCCTTTAATGTAGGGGAGAAGTGAGGCGTCGTCCGTTTCCCCGTACCCATTATTGAGAAACATTTGTCAACCGCTTTGGTCAAGCAAGCGGTCGGGGCATTGTGCGCCCCGACCGCTCTTTGGCGTCTTTGAAAACTAGCTGTTAGCGTTCCCGTTCGGTCATCAGCAGTCCGGGCTGAACGCACTTAAGTTAAATCCTCAGACAAACTCAAGCTGATCGCCCCTTGCTGAAGGCTGATCGCTTCCCGAAGGATTCATTCATGTCTGCAAATCTATTTCAAACGAACACCGTCGGTATGGGGCGGCGCGTGAGCAGTCCGCCGAAGCGCGTAGATTTTTCAAAAATTCATACGGTCGCACGCATCCCGAATCTCATCGAGATTCAGCGCGAATCTTATAATCGCTTTCTCCAGATGGATTTGCTGCCGGAGGAGCGCGAGGTGACGGGACTGCAAGCCGTCTTTCAATCGATCTTCCCGATTGCCGATTTCCGCCAAACTGCCGAACTCGATTTCGTCGAGTATTCAATCGGTAACTGGCAGTGCAAATGCGGACGGCTTGAAGGCTTGCGTTATCTACGCGCCAACTGTAAAGAGTGCGGCGCGCTTGTCAAGGTTGATCCGCTGACGCCCAGCGAGACGCTCTGCCACAACTGCGGCACGTTTAACGCCGTGCGTCCGCAACTCTGCGATAACTGCGGCGAACCCGTCGGCCTCAAGCACAAGCACGACCAGCAGGAGTGCCAAGAGCGCGGCATGACCTATAGCGTGCCCTTGAAAGTGAAGATTCGCCTTACAGTCTATGACCGCGACCCGGAAACGGACGTGCGCTCGATCCGCGACATCAAAGAAGAAGAAGTTTTCTTCGGCGAAATTCCGCTGATGACCGACACGGGCACGTTCATTATCAACGGCACGGAGCGCGTCATCGTCTCGCAACTCCACCGCTCGCCCGGCGTCTTCTTCGAGAAGTCGCCGGTCTTCTTGGCGAAGGTGATTCCGTATCGCGGCTCGTGGGTTGAGTTTGAATATGACCAGAAGAATTTGCTCTACGTGCGCATTGACCGTAAGCGCAAATTCTTGGCAACGATCTTCTTGCGCGCTTTGGGCATCTGGCTTAATCCGCAATTCGATCCGAAATCCTATGGGTCGGATTCGCAAGTCGAAGAAGTGGTAAAGAGCATCTCGGCGTCGAATGAAGACATTTTGCGGCAGTTCTACATTGCCGACGAAGTGCGCACACGCGGCGGCAAGCTTTTCATCCAAGTGCCGGAGGCGGGAAAGCGCACCAATCTCGTCGGCATGAAGGTTGATCACGACCTCAAGCCGAAGGGGGCGAGCGAACCTGTCACCCGCGCCGGAAAGAAGATCACTAACTCGGCGCTCGAATCTTTGCGCAAAGCCCGCACGACCGAAGTTGAAACCGATCACACGCAACTCGAAGGCGCTTACGCTTTGGGCGATGTCGTAAATCTTGAAACGGGCGAGGTGATCTTGGAGGCGAACAACGAGATTACGCCCGCCAAACTTCAAGAGATTGTGGACGCAAACGTTGAGAGCTTCTCGGTCTTTTTCCCCGAACGTGACGATCTCGGATCGGTTCTGTCGCAAACCCTCCGCAAAGATGTCATCACCAAGCCGGTTGATGCACTTCTTGAGATTTACCGCAAAATGCGACCGGGCGATCCGCCGACGGTGCAGACGGCCTACCGGCTTTTCGAGGGCATGTTCTTCGATCCCAAAAAGTTTGATCTCTCTCGCGTTGGGCGCTTGAAGTTCAACATCAAGATGGGACGCGAGGAGCGCGAACGCATCAACGATCCGCTTCTTTCCGGTCAGGATTTCGTCCAAGCCATCGCGTATCTCTTGAAGATGCGCCGCAATACGGTCGAGTACATCGCCGACGACATTGATCATCTTGGCAACCGCCGCGTGCGCGCGGTCGGCGAACTGCTTGAGAATCAGTTTCGCATCGGACTCGTCAGGATGGAGCGGGCGATCAAAGAGAAGATGTCCATTCAGCAAGAGATGCAGACGACGATGCCACGCGATCTCATCAACGCGAAGCCGGTGACGGCCGCGGTGCGTGAGTTTTTCGGATCGTCTCAGCTCTCGCAGTTCATGGATCAGACGAATCCGCTCTCGGAGATCACGCACAAACGCCGCTTGTCAGCTTTAGGTCCGGGCGGGTTGTCGCGTGAGCGCGCGGGCTTTGAAGTCCGCGACGTACACCCGACACACTACGGGCGCATTTGCCCGATTGAGACGCCTGAAGGGCCGAACATCGGCTTGATCTCCAGTCTCTCGTGCTTTGCGCGCATCAACGAATTCGGCTTTATTGAATCGCCGTATCGCAAGGTGATTGACGGTCGTGTAATCGAATACGTGCGCGTCGTTAACGGCGGCGATTCAAACTTCAAGCCGGGCGCTCACGCGCCGCAGGCTGATGTTGAGAAAGCCAACCGGAAAATTCCGGCGGGTGGGCGCAAGGTTGATCACGAGCCGTACCCGTTTTATCTCACGGCGTGGGAAGAAGATAAGTACGTCGTTGGTCAAGCCAATCTTGAGTTGGACGCAGACGGGCGCATCGTCAACGAGCGCAACGCCTCGCGTCAGGCGGGCGAGTTCATCCTCGCCGTCCGCGACGAGATCGAATACATTGACGTTAGCCCCAAGCAACTCGTTTCAGTCGCCGCGTCGCTCATTCCGTTTTTAGAAAACGACGACGCGAACCGCGCTTTGATGGGTTCAAACATGCAGCGTCAAGCCGTCCCGCTCCTGCGCGCCGAATCGCCTTACATCGGCACGGGAATGGAGATGACGACGGCGCGCGATTCCGGCGCGGTCGTCTCCGCCAGACGCGACGGCACGGTTGACTACGTGGACTCCGAGCGCATCATCATCAAAGCCGATCACAACGTGGATGGCACGATCTCGCGCGAGGTGACGGCGGACATCTACAATCTGACGAAGTTCAAACGCTCGAACCAAAACACCTGCATCAACCAGCGGCCGATTATCGCGGTCGGCGAGCGCGTCGAGAAAGGTCAAGTGCTCGCAGACGGCCCCTGCACGGACAAAGGCGAACTCGCTTTGGGTCGCAACGTGCTTGTCGCGTTTATGCCATGGCGCGGCTACAACTTCGAGGACGCGATATTGGTGAGCGAGCATCTCGTCAAAGACGATTTCTACACTTCGATTCACATCGAAGAACTTGAACTCGAAGCCCGCGACACGAAGCTCGGCCCCGAAGAGATCACGCGCGACATTCCGAACGTCTCGGAGAACATGCTGCGCGACTTGGACGAATCGGGCATCATCCGCGTCGGGGCGCAAGTTAAGCCCGGCAGTTTCCTCGTCGGCAAAGTGACGCCGAAGGGCGAAACGCAATTGACGGCGGAAGAGAAACTCCTGCGCGCGATCTTTGGCGAGAAAGCGGGCGACGTGAAAGACGCCTCGCTCACCTGCCCGCCGGGAATTGACGGCACCGTTGTAGATGTTCAGGTATTTACGCGCAAAGGTCAGGAGCGCGATTCGCGTTCCTTAAACATCGAGCAGGAAGAAGAGAATCGTCTGCGGCGCGACCTCGAAGATGAGATTCGCATTTTGCGCGAACAGCGCGACCAACGAATTTACGAATTATTCGACGGGCGCAAGCTGTCCTCCGATCTCATGGTTGACAAACAGGTGCTGGTGCCGAAAGGCGAGACGATCACGCGCGACATGTTGCGCAACGTTGAACCGAAGTGGCTCAGGAAAGCGCAGTTGACGACGGCGCGCGTTGACCTCGGGGCAGAGATTAAGGAATACGAAGAGCGCACCGAGCGCCAAATCAAAATCTTGACCGACATCTACGAAGAGAAGATCGCCAAACTCCGGCAGGGTGACGAACTTGCGCCCGGCGTGATTAAGATGGTCAAGGTCTTCGTCGCCATGAAGCGCAAGCTTTCGGTCGGCGACAAGATGGCGGGGCGTCACGGCAACAAGGGCGTGATCGCGCGCATCCTTCCCGAAGAGGATATGCCTTATCTGCCGGACGGAACGCCGGTTGACATCGTGCTTAACCCGCTCGGCGTGCCTTCGCGCATGAACGTCGGGCAAATTCTTGAGACGCACTTGGGCTGGGCGGCGCGCGTTTTAGGCGTTCACTTTGCGACGCCTGTTTTCGACGGCGCGACCGAGCCGGAGATCAAGCAAAAGTTGGCCGACGCGAGTAATCTCCTGCGCGAGCAGGGTATGCCGGAGATGGTCGAATCTTCCGGCAAGACCGTGCTCTACGACGGATTGACGGGCGACTCATTCGAGCAGAAGGTGACGGTCGGCTACATCTACATGCTGAAGCTCTCGCACCTTGTGGACGATAAGATTCACGCGCGTTCAATCGGGCCGTACAGTTTGATCACGCAGCAGCCTTTAGGCGGCAAAGCGCAATTCGGCGGACAGCGTTTCGGCGAAATGGAAGTGTGGGCGTTAGAGGCTTACGGCGCGGCGCACATCCTGCAAGAACTGTTGACCGCGAAATCCGACGACGTAGCGGGTCGCTCGAAGATTTACGAAGCCATCGTCAAGGGCGAAGCCGACTTTAATCCGGGCGTGCCCGAATCGTTTAACGTCCTTGTGCGCGAACTTCAATCCCTGTGTTTGGACGTCGAACTTATCCGCAAGGACGACGTGCGCAACACGGCGGACGGCGACGGCACTGGGCGTCCCGTCGTGATGACGAGCGGCGCGGCGGAAGGATAGAGAGGTAAACAATGAATCGGCGGGCGGCGAAAAGCTGAAGCTTGTGCTGCCCGCCGATTTACAGCGAAACGTTTTCACTGCTCATTAACTACAGTTACTGCATACTTACACGGAGTATAAAAAGTGTTTCGATTCCAGCAAGAAAAAACGCAACTCGCGCCGGACTTTGAAGCGATTCGCATCAGTCTGGCGTCGCCGGAGAAGATCAGACAGTGGTCGCACGGCGAGGTGACGAAACCTGAAACGATCAACTACCGCACGTTTAAGCCGGAGCGCGACGGACTTTTCTGCGCCCGCATCTTCGGCCCCGTCACCGACTGGGAATGTCTGTGCGGAAAATATAAGCGCATGAAGCATCGCGGAGTGATCTGCGATAAGTGCGGCGTCGAGGTGACGCAGGCGAAAGTACGCCGTGAGCGGTTAGGTCACATCGAGCTTGCCTCGCCGTGTTCGCACGTCTGGTTTTTCAAAGGCTTGCCGTCGCGCATCGGACACCTGCTCGATCTACCCTTGCGCGATTTGGAAAAGGTTCTCTATTTTGAATCCTACATTGTGATTGACGCGGGCGATGCGCCCGTCAAAGACCGCGAACTGCTGACGGAGGAGCGTTACCGCGAACTGATGCGCGATCATCCAGGCCAGTTCGTGGCGAAGATGGGCGCGGAGGCGATTAAAGAGATTCTGGCGATGGTCAACATCGAAGAACTCTCCGTCGAGATGCGCGTTAAGATGAAGGAAGAAACTTCGCAGCAGAAGAAGCTCAAGTATTCCAAGCGCCTCAAGGTTGTCACATCTTTCTTGAAGTCCGGCAATCATCCCGACTGGATGATCTTGGATGTCATTCCGGTCATCCCGCCGGAGCTTCGCCCGCTTGTGCCTTTGGACGGCGGACGCTTTGCGACATCGGATTTGAACGATCTCTATCGTCGCGTGATCAACCGCAACAACCGACTCAAGAAGTTGATGGAGCTGCGTGCGCCGGAAGTGATTGTGCGCAACGAAAAGCGGATGCTTCAGGAAGCGGTTGACGCGCTCTTTGACAACGGCCGTCGCGG
>JACCYN010000293.1 GCA_013696465.1 Pyrinomonadaceae bacterium | reverse complement strand
CCACGTCCGTGCGCCTCGTCGAGCTTTTCGCGGAGGCGGGCGTTCCGCCGGGCGTGCTCAATCTCGTGATCGGATCGGGCGCGGAGGCGGGCGATGAGATCATCAATCACCGTGCGGTGCGCGCCGTCTCATTCACCGGCTCGAACGATGTCGGCATTCGACTTTACGAGCAGGTGGCGCGGCGCGGCGCGAAGATGTTGTGCGAGATGGGCGGCAAGAATCCGATTGTTGTCCTCGAAGATGCCGATCTCGACCTCGCAGTTGAATCGGCGGCGAACGGCGCGTTCGGCTCTACAGGTCAGAGATGTTCGGCGACGAGCCGCGCAATTGTCGTTAACGAGATTGCTGACGAGTTTGTTTCGCGCCTCGTCAAGCGTGCCGCATCAATTCGCCTCGGCGACGGAAGCGACCCTGAAACGCAGATGGGGCCGAGCGTTGACGAATCTCAATACAAAACTGTCTTGCGCTACATCGAAGCGGGACGCGAGGATGGGGCGACGCTTTTGTGTGGCGGCGCGCGAGCTGAAGAGGAAAATTTGAGTCGCGGCTACTTCATTAAGCCGACCGTCTTCGATCACGTCACGCCCGATATGCGTATCGCGCGCGAGGAGATTTTCGGGCCCGTCTTGTCGGTGCTTCGCGTCAAAGATTTTGATGAAGCGCTGCAAGTAGCTAATGATTCTGAGTACGGGCTTTCTTCCGCGATCATCACGAAGGATGCGGAACGTATCTTCCGCTTTGTCGAGGAGATAGAGACGGGCGTGACGCACATCAACTCGCCGACGACTGGCGGCGAGGCGCACATTCCGTTTGGCGGCACGAAAGCCACCGGCATCGGCGACCGCGAACTCGGCTCAACCGCGCTCGATTTCTACACCGAGTTGAAAGTCGTCTATGTTAATTATACTGGCGGCAAGCGCGAAGGAAATCTTTATTAGCGAAGCGAAGACAGGAAAACAAAAGGGCGCGTGTGTGACTCTCAATGTCAACTTCACGCGCCCTTGATCGTAAGAGAGACGAACGATATTACGCCGCCTTCGTTTGCAAATCCGTTGTGGAAATCGAAGAAGCTTACCTTAGTTTAGCCGCGTGGTGTCGCGCGCGGGATTACGCCGGATACGATCCGTTCGACGGCCTCAACAGCCGCATCTTTCAATCAACTCCGCTTCGCCGCTCGCGCACCGCGCGCCTCGGCTGGACGCAAATCTTCAAACGCTCGCCCGTCAACTTGCGCCCTTTGGCAGGCGTCCCCGTCGGAAAAAACGCTAAAGGCATCGCGCTTTTCGCCCTCGCCGCGTTGAGTCGCTTCCGCGCTTTGCGCACAGAAGAACCCAAGCGCGAGGCTTATCTTCTGCTTGATGATCTCCTTGCGATGCGCCTCGACGGCTGGAGCGGCGCGGCGTGGGGCTATAACTTCGATTGGCAGGGGCGCGCTTTCTTCGCCCCCCGTGGCACGCCGACGGTTGTGCCGACGGCGTTCGCCGCGCGCGCGCTCATCGAAGCGGCGCAAGTCTTTAATGATGCGCGTTATGTGAACGCGGCGCGAGGCGCGTGCGAATTCATCCTGCGCGATCTCGACCTGAGTGTAGACGCGGAAGACGAGATTTGCTTCAGCTATTCGCCGCTTGATCGCACACGGGTTTTCAACGCGAGTTTGCTGGCGGCGGAAACGCTTTCCTGCGTCGGCGCGTTGACGAATGAAGATGAGTTGCGCGAGAAGTCCATGCTCGCAACTAACTACGTCGTGCGCCGCCAGCGCGCCGACGGTTCGTGGGCTTACGGCGCGGACGATTATCAATCGTGGGCTGACAATTTTCACACGGCGTTTGTGCTCGCTTCGCTTCTGCGCATTAGGCGAACTGTTGACAGAGACATGGACGAGTTGACGCAAGCCATTGAGCGCGGCTACCGATTCTGGCGGCGGGAGTTCTTTCTTGCAGACGGTGGGCCGAAGTACTACCATGACAAACCTTATCCGGCGGACGCACACGCGGCCGGAGCGGCGCTTGTGACGTTTACCGAAATGCAAGGGGTTGACGCAGGCGCAAGCGACATCGCCGAAAAAGTGGCGCGTTGGGCGATCACACACTTGCGCGACGAACGCGGCTTCTTCTGGTATCAGCGAAAAAGGTTTTACGCCGTGCGAACCCCCTACATGCGCTGGTCGCAGGGCTGGATGCTCTACGGGCTGGCAAAACTCATCGAAGGAAAAAGTGAAAAGGTAAAGAGGAAAAGTGCAGATTAAAAACAGATCGTTTTTCATCTTTGCCTTCGTCTTTTACCTTTCGCCTTTTTAATTTGCTATTGCGCATCTGGGTTGATCTGGCTAACTCGCCGCATGTGCCGTTTTTTCAAACGCTGATTAAAGAGTTTGGGCGGCGCGGGCATGAATGTGAAGTGACGGCGCGAGAGTTCGCGCAGACGGTTGAGTTAGCGGAGCGTGCGAATCTTAATCCGGTTGTGATCGGCTCACACGGCGGAGGCAGACTTCGCGGTAAAGCGGAAAACTTGTTCGGGCGTGCTCGCTCCTTGCGGAAGTGGGCGCGCGGCCGGAGTAAGTTTGATTTAGCCGTTAGTCATAACTCTTACGCGCAAGTCGTGGCCGCCCGCTCGCTCGGCATTAAAACCGTGACGTTGATGGATTACGAGCATCAACCGGCGAATCATCTCGCGTTCAGGTTGGCTTCGCGCGTCGTCGTGCCGCGCTTCTTTCCCGAAGACGCGCTTCGTCGCTTTGGGGCACAGGCAAATAAAGTGAGGCGCTACGACGGAATCAAAGAGGACGTTTACCTTGCGGACTTTGAACCCGACCCGGATTTTGCCGAAAGTTTGCGCGCGACGTTCGGCATTGAAGCTATAGACGTGCTCATCGTCTGTCGCCCGCCCGCGCGCGATGCGCTTTATCACCGCTTTGACAATGAGTTGTTTGACGACCTTGTCGAAATAATAAGCAAGGATGTCCATGCGAAAATCTTGATCCTCGCCCGCACAAACGCCCAGCGCGAAGCTCTCGCCGCACGTCATCGGGCGAAGAATGTTCTGCTGCCTCGCGTTGCGTTGGACGGGGCGAATCTGATCGCAACGGCCGACCTCGTAGTCAGCGCGGGCGGCACGATGAACCGCGAGGCGGCGGC
>JACCYN010000156.1 GCA_013696465.1 Pyrinomonadaceae bacterium | reverse complement strand
TCATCGCCCATTCATCCGCGCGTCCCTGTTTCACGTTCGCCTGCACGTAAGCTTCCATCGCGGTGAGCGCGGCTTGCAAGTTGCCCTGTCGCTCGCGCACGCGGCTCACGTCAAGCAAAAACTGCGGGTTCGTGTCGCCGAAGGCGGTCGCCGCGCGCCCGTAGTTTTCCGCTGCGGGTTCGATCTGCCCGCGCAGCTCATACAAGCGTCCGAGGTGGTAATAGACGATGGGGTAGCGCGCCCCGTCCTTCGCCGCCACCGCTTCAAACGCAAGCATCGCTTCTTCGTAACGCTTGAGGCTCACGAGCGCGTAGCCGAGTTCGAGGTTGGCGGGCGCGAAGTAGTTGTTTTGACCCGCGAGCACGCGACGATAGAGCGTGACGGCTTCCGCGTAACGCTCCTTCTCGCGCGCGGTGCGTGCACGTTGTAAGAGATCGTGGGATTCCGCATCAAGCGTTAAGCGCGGCGCAGCGGTGGAAGCGCGAACGACTGCGGGGCGAGCGATTGATACGCTTCGCGTCTCAGCGCTTCGTGTCTCGGAGCTTCGCGCTTCAAGACTTTTGCCTTCGTCGTCAGCCGCAAGCGTGGCGGCCGTAGCGATCAGATTTCGCGCTTCGGCGATTCTTTGCTTTGCCGCTTCGTCTTCCGTGCGGATCGCGTTGAGCGTCGCGGCGCTTCGTTCCATTTCGCCTTCGGCGGCGTAGACGCGCGCGAGCGCGATGCCTGCGTCAACGTGGTTGGATTGCAGCGCGAGCGTGCGGCGCAACTCGCGGATCGCCAAATCATTTTCGCCGCGTACGGCATGAAGCCGTCCGAGATTGTAGCTCGCTTCGGCGTAAACGAAATTCTCCGCCCGCAAAGCCGCCGTGAAAGCCTCGTAAGCTTCATCCCAACGCCCGACGCGCATCAGCACCACGCCGAGATTATTTTGCGCGCGCGCATAGTTGCCGCGCTTCTGCGCAATCGCTTTGCGGTAAGCGGTGATCGCGCCCTCCGTGTCGCCCAAGCGGGCGAGGGCGTTGCCGACGTTGTAATATCTGACGGGATCGAAATCTTCCGTCTGCGTCAGACGACGCAACTCCGCACGCGCTTCCTCCGCGCGGTTGAGTTCGACGAGGCGATCAGCCAGCACGCGCGCGATGCGGGCGCGCTCCATCTCGTTCGTCGTGCTTTCGATCTGCACGCGCAGTTGAGCTGTCGTTTCGTCTTCACCGCTCGTTAAACCGGCGAGTGCGCGCTCAAGCTTGAGCGCGTAAGCGAACTCTTTGCCTTGGCTCAACCGTTGCGCAGCCTCCAACTCACGTTGCGCCTCAGCCCGCGTTCCCGCAGCCAAGTATGCCATGCCGAGGTGATAGCGGTAGGAGGGATTATCGCCGTTGCTCTCCACCGCTTTCCGCAACTGCTCAATGGCCGCCTGATGCATTCCCTTTTTGTAATAGACCCACCCCAGCGTATCAATGAAGCCCGCCTCTTCCGGGAAGCGACGCACGACTGACTGCGCGAGTCGCACTGCTTCGTCCAAGCTTCCCACCCCGTATTCGGCCGTCAGCCACGCCAAGTTGTTCGCCGCGACGACCGCGTCCGGGTCAGTCTTGAGCGCCTGCCGGTATGCGGCGGCCGCCGCCTCGTAGTTAAGACGGCTGAATTCGATGATGCCGATAAGCGTGTGCGCCCCGACGTTACCCGGCTGCCGCGCGAGCACTCGCTGAAACTCGACGATGGCGCTCTCCTGCCGCTTCGTGTTGATGTAGAGAGTGCCGAGCGCGAAGTAGGCTGGCAGATAGTTCGCGTCGAGTTCGATGGTGCGCCGCAGCTCGTCCTCAGCACCCTGTACGTTAGGCTCCAACCCGTAGAGGTGTGCCTTCAGGAAGTGAAGCGGCGCGCTTGTGGGCTGTACCACGAGCGCGCGGTCAACGCGCTTGTGCGCTTCGCCCAAACGCTTTTGCGCCACCAGTATCGTAACGATGCCGTCCAGCGCTTTGAAATTTTTTGCATCCAGCCCCAGCGCACGATCATAGAGCGTAGCGGCTTCGGCCACACGCCCTTCGCGCACCGCCGCCTGCGCCATTTCGACGTAAGATGCTGACGAGGACGCTTGCGGCGCGGTGGCCGCGGGTCGGCGCGTGGTCGTTGCGCGGCGACTTGTTCTGCGCTGTGCGGGCGCGGAGGTAAAGAGGCAGCAGACCACGAGCGCCGTAGCGCAAAGTGCGCCGCCCTTAAAAGCTTGAGCGACGACTTGCAAGATTGGCTTGCGCGCAAACGTAAGCGTGGATGAAATTTCGTTGCCGTTCATGGAACTCCTCGTGCGATCAGAGCGCGTTTGATTTCGCACCAAACGTTTGGATCAAGGTCGTGAAAATTTGTCGAATTAACGTTCTTTGATACGGACTTTTACGAACGCTGGATGCGAACTTCCGATTCGGCTATCTTTCGCTCGTACCGCGCAGGCGCGGCGGCACGGCCGTGCTTACGCGGGCGATGATCGTGCCGCCGAAGCCGACCGCCCAACCCGCCTGAGAATTAACGAAGCACACCCGTTCGAGCGTGTGCGTGACGCCGCTCGGCTCTGGCTGCCAAATCCGTCCGCCGTCGGTGGTGTGGATTATCGTGCCTTCCGCGCCGACCGCCCAGCCCTCGTTCGCGTTGGTGAACTTCACATCCAAAAGATCAACGTCCGTGTTTGAATTTTGATTTCGCCACGTGCGCCCGCCGTCAACGGTTGAGACGACTGTACCGCTCGCGCCGACCGCCCAGCCGCGTTTATTGTCAACAAAGGAAACGGCATTGAGGCGCGGGCGCGTGGGCTGCGTCGAAGTTTGTGATGTGGCGGCAGTGCGCGCCGCGTTGGTCGTGCTTGCGATTGTGCGGCTGCGCGTATCGGGGTTGGTGGCGATGCCGCGCCACTGCGCGCCGCCGTCCGCCGTCCAGAGAATGCTTCCGCTTCCGCCGACGATCCAGCCCTGCTGATTGTCAAAGAAGGATGCGCCGAGCAACAGATGGCGCGTCGGCACAAACTGCTTCGTCCAACTCGCGCCGCCGTCCGTCGTCGCGTAAATCGTTCCCGCCTCGCCGAACGTCCAACCGTGCGCGCTGTCGGTGAACACAACACGCCGGAGGCGCAAGATAACGTCTGGCTTCGTCACTTCGATGCGCGTCCAAGTTTCGCCTCCGTCCGTTGTTTTCAACAGATACGAGCGTGGCTCATCTTCGCTTTTGATCTTGTAGATGCTGCGTTCGCAGACGAGCCAACCCGTCTGGCTGTCACTGAAAAAGACGTCGTGAAGAGTATCGTCCGCCGGTGGCCGCCGGGCGCGCCATGTGCGCCCGCCGTCGGTCGTCACAGAGATTCGACCGTTTCCGCCGACCGCCCAGCCGCGCTCCGAATCAAGAAAGTAGACGCTATGAAACCATGCCAGCGTGCCGGAAGTTTGCCGCGTCCACACGCCCGCCCCCTGCGTCCGCGCAAGATCGCCGAAGGTCGCACCGCACGCCAACAGAAGAAGCGCAGCGCAGAGCAGTCGAGCGGAGAAACGCATTTTGAAAAAACCAAACACGAGAGTTGAGCGTTATCGCGCACAAACAGAAGGAGAGTTTGCCTTAGAAGCCGCCCGTGAACAGGCGCGCGAAACTCAGCACTGACAACAAGCTCGTCACCTGATCGATCTTCTTGAAGATATTTCCCGGCACGACGATCTGATCGCCCGGCACGACGTAAACCATGTCGGCGGCGCTCCCGCGCTCGATGTTCTTGATATTGACCGGAATCGGAGCCAGTCTACCACCCGGCTGCATACGCAAAACGTAAACTTTCTTTTTGTTGCCGTACCGCGTGATGCCTCCCGCTTCGGCAATCGCTTCATAGACGCTCAAGCGGCGGGTGATGACGCGCACGCCCGGCGTCGCCACGTCGCCGAGCACCGAGAATCTCGCTGACATCGGCTTATCGAGCGAAACGGTGACAATTGGATCGATAATGTACTCCTCCAACTTTGCCTTCATCTCATTCTCGACCTGCGTGGTGTTTTTGCCACCAACGAAGATGCCGCCCGGAATCAACTGGTGCGAGATGGTGCCGGTCGGCGGAACGACGATTCCGCCACGTGAGTAATTCGGTTGCCCGAAAACGGTGATCGATATCACGTCTTCGGGGCCGAGGCGGTAGTCGGAGAGGAAGTTATTGTAGTAAGGCAGAATGGCAGTTTCTTCCTCTGACCTCATCTCGCGGCGGTTGGCTTGAATGTCAACCGGCACGTCCGCGCGCATACGATTCTCGTCGTCCGGCTCTAGACGCTCGCCGGGAGGCGCTACGGCCGGGGCGGATGACGGACTTTGCCCGGCGGTGCGCGGGCGCGTTTGAGTTTGCGTCGTGGTGCCGGAAGCGGCGGCGGGAGAGACCGTTGCTGTCGGCGTCGGAGATGGTGGCGGTGGTGGGGGCGACATCGGCGTTGCGCTTTGTTGCGCTTGTGCGGCGGAAATGAACAACGTCACCACTAATACAAACGTGAGTGCTGTTGCTGCAAATTTGAATTTCATTTTACTTTCTCCCTTAAACTTACTTTCGCGGCCGACGCTTGAACTTTTATCTTGCGCCGCGACCGAACAGAATCGTCTTCACGGTTTCAAAAAGAATTATGGCATCGAGCATTAAGCTTTGGTTCTTCACGTAGTAAAGATCATACTGCAATTTCTGGCGCGCGTCTTCAATCGAAGAACCATACGGATAGTTTATTTGCGCCCAGCCTGTTAGACCCGGCGGAATGAGATGGCGTTGCTCGTAGAAGGGTATTTCCTGCGCAAGCTGTTTCACGAAATGCGGGCGTTCGGGACGCGGGCCCACAAAATTCATCTCGCCCTTCAGGATGTTCCAGAACTGCGGAATCTCATCAATACGAATCTTACGAATGATGTTTCCGATGCGTGTCACGCGGTCATCTTCGGTTTTCGCCCACACGGGGCCGTCCCTTTCGGCGTCGGCACGCATCGAGCGAAATTTCATCACCACGAAGGTGCGCCCATTTTGCCCGACGCGCTCCTGACGATAAAGCACGGGGCCCGGCGATTCAAGCTTGATTAAGATCGTCGTAATGATCGCAATCGGCAACGAAAGAATCGCGCCGACGAGCGCGACGCCGCGATGCAAGATCGTGCGCGCCACGCCGCTCAAACGCGCTTGCCGTCTGCGCCCGGAAAATATCAGCCACGACGGGCGCAGCACGGCGAGCGAGACGCGACCCGTGAGCCGCTCGTAAAATGACGTGCACTCTTCGATCACCACGTTGCCCGAAAGACTCAGATCGAGAAGTTGCTCCGTCGGAAACTGCCCGCGCCGCTCAGCGATGGAAACCACGATGCGGTCGATCTTTTCGCGCCTCGTTATCTCTTCCAATTGCGATGTCAAACCGATCACGCGCGGGTTAATAAGACTGCGGCCGACGAGTTCCGGGTCGTTGTCAACAAACCCGACGACGCGGTAACCCGCGTCGCGCCGCCCCAACGCTTCGCGCGCAATCTCCACGGCCAACTCGCCCGCTCCGACGATCAGAATGCGCTCGCCGACATTAGGATGACCCATCAACCAGTGCACGCCCGCGCGCCACACGATCATCAAACACAAGGCGAGCGGAAGCGCGATGAACGACACGCCGCGCCCGACCATCAAGCGCGGCGCGAGGTAGAACAGCAGGGCTAAAGCGATCCATGCGAGTCCGAGCGCTTGCACGAGGCGCAGGACGAGTTCGCGGCGGTCGTGCATCCGGGCGAAATCGTAGAGATCATAGAGGTAGAACGCGGCGAGACAAAAGAGAGTCGCCATGCCCGCTTTGTAAAAGCCGTAGTGACCGTGAAGTTGGCGATACGCTTCCTGCTCGCCGAGTCGCAAATACGCAGCCACCACCACGCAGCCGAAAAGCAATGCGCCTTCGGCGACGAGCAGCAGCGCGGTGCGCAATTTGAGACTCATCGAATTCAAGAAACTTCAACCTCCTCTGTCTCCGTCACCGTTACTACTTCTTCCTGCCCATTACCAGCTTCCTTTTCGCGCCGGTAACGGCGTTGATAATAGTAGTTGCTTTCGTCAACCTTTTCCTGCGCGCCGTTAAGGACAACGCCAAGAATCCGCTCCTGCGGCAAAGGTTCGAGCAGGCGCTCAAGCACGCCGTAGCGAGTTTTTCCCGCGCGCACAACCAAAAGCACTCCGTCCGTGCGGTTAATCAATACGTTCGCGTCAGTGAAGATCCCTAGCGGCGGCGCGTCAATGATGATGTAATCGAACATACGCCGCGCTTCGGCAAGCACCGCACTGAATTTTGGGCCTGACAGCAATTCCGCCACGTCGTCACGCGGCTCGCCGCCCGGTAACAGATGAAGCCCCGCCGGATCAAGACGCACGATTGATTCGCTCAAAGTCGCTTTGCCCGCTAGCACTTCCGAGAGGCCTGCGGGGGCGTCAAGCGCGAGGTAATCGGCGGCGCACGGCTGGCGCAAGTCGCCGTCAATCAACAGCGCGCGCACGCCGTCGGTTTGCGCGAGCAACCACGCGAGGTTGATCGCCGTTAGTGTTTTACCTTCTTCGACGCCTGCACTTGTGACGACGAAGGCTTGCATTGGTCGGCGTTCGCTCGCGTGCAAAACGTGCGTGCGCAAGGACCGGAACTGTTCGCAGTAGGGCGAGCGCGGATCGGTGATGGCGATGAGGTGAGGCTCGACGCG
>JACCYN010000289.1 GCA_013696465.1 Pyrinomonadaceae bacterium | reverse complement strand
CGCATTGAAATTTATCTGGAGAGCAGAGGGGCGCAGCGCGTCTCGATAAATCGCTTGAACGCAGAATTTGATTTCGCGGCGGGCGAACGCATTCACACAGAGAACTCTTACAAATACGACCACGCCGAACTCGCCATGTTAGCCGCGCGCACAGGCTTTGAAGCGAAGCGCGTTTGGCTCGACGAAAAGAAGCAGTTCAGCAGCAATCTTTTCGTCGCCACATAAGGGCAAACATCCGGCTCTAAAAAGAAGAGGGGCGCGAACGGTTTTCAAACTACCGTTCGCGCCCCTCGAAATTTATTCGCTTAACCTCTCCTCTATTTGCGCGCGAGTGTTACGCTCACGGGCTGCGAAAGATTGCTCGTCGGAATCTCGACTGTCTGCGTGCGGTAGCCTTTCGCTTTCACCTTCACCCTGAGCGTGCCCATATGAATCGGCGGAAGCACGGCGACGCCCTGCGCGTTGGTCGTGCCCCACGATTCGCATTCAAAGCCGTCGCTGCGAATCGAAGTCAGTTTGGCATAAGCGTTCTGCACCGGATTGCCTTGCTCGTCCATCACGCGCAAGTCGAGGCGTCCGATGCCGTTCGGCTCCTTCGGGGCGATGCCCATGTTCTGCGTCTCTTGCGCGGTGGTGGTGGAAGTGCTTTGTTGGGCGATGCCGGAGGACAGCGTGGTAGGGGCAACTAAAAGCATGACGAAAAACAGTTTACGCATTTCTTTGGTACTCCTAAATTTAATGATGATTTGGCGGGGAGCCGTTTTTGTTCGGTCGCGGGTAGGCTTTCGGAAAATCCCCATCTAAACTTTCACGCCGGTTGTGCGGGAGTCGAGAACCGGCGAACCGCGAAAACAATTATATTGTTTTTCGCCCCGAATGAAAAGAATTACTTTTCATCTCCAAGAAGCATCTCTCAAGCGTTTGTCTTGACAGCAACTTACGCGCCAGGCGGAAATCAACACAATCGTTCGCAGTTGCTTGGTAAAATGGTTGACGCCGCGCGCGGGCTTGCCGCGTGTGGACGATGTACCGTCGAATCGGTTAGACTCGCTTTACTCTTCCGCCGAAAATTTTCGGAGTTGTTTGCAACGCACGCGCGTCGCAAGTTGAACTAATCGCGCCTTTTCATTGTTTGCCATGCACGCCCTTTCGTCGAACAACAAACGCCCGCCCGCGTCTCCCGACCTCGGCGAGTTTCGCAAACGCTACCCGCTAACGGTGTCCAACTTTGGCGCGCTCGCCGACCGCGAAGCGTGGCTGAAGCGCGTGTGGGAGTTGGACGCGCGCTGGCGGGAAGCGATGGAAAGAGGCGGCGGGACGGCGAAAGAAGTGTTAGTCAGCGGCGCGCCGCCCGCCGGAATTAGAATTGAAGATTCGTTCGACATTATTTACGCGGGCGGTGTGTTGGGGTTACTGCACGCGGCGGTGATGGCTTGCCGCCACAACGCCCGCGTGATGGTTTTCGATTTGCACACGGTCGGGCGCACACACCGCGATTGGAACATTTCGGATGAAGAATTAGGAGAGTTTGAGCAGTCCGGGTTATTTACGAAGGCGGAGCTTGAGGCGGCGGTGATGAATCGCTACACGAGGGGAGGCTTTGTTAAATTTCACGACCGCGCGTCGCGCGTTAAAGCCCCGCCCCTGTGGATCAATAATGTGCTCGACACCGCGCTTTCGGCCGACAAACTCCTCCAACTCGCCTGCGCCAAAATCAAAGCTCACGCTCCTTCCGGGGGTCGCCTGCTTGATGGTCTGCGCTTCGTGCGCGCTTACGTCGAGCCGCACCGCGTCACAATCGAAGTTGAAGAGACGAGCGCGGGTGAGGGTAAAGGCAAACGACAGTTTTTCGACGCGCGACTTTTCGTTGACGCGACGGGAACGAATTCTCCCGTCGCGCGTCAACTGAACGACGGGGGAGCGATCACGCACGTCTGCCCGACGGTGGGGACGGTGGCGCGCGGTTTTGTGCGCGGGAAGAATGAGGACGCGCCGGACACGGTCGATTTCAGCGTCGGCGAGATTCTCGTCAGCACGACGGACGCGAGCGATCATCGCCAACTGATCTGGGAAGGCTTCGCAGGCGACCCGCGCGCGGACGACTACACGACGTATCTTTTCTTTTACGATGCGATTGATTCGCCCGCCGACAAATCTCTGCTCGCCCTCTTCGAGCGTTACTTTGAATCGCTGCCGAGTTACAAGCGCCCCGGCAGTCAGTGGCGCGTGACGAAGCCTGTGTTCGGCTACATACCGAGCTTTCACGGGCGCGGCTTTGCGAAGCGCAAGCGAACGGCCGGTGATCGCGTGTTAACGGTCGGCGACGCGGCCGGGCTTTCCTCGCCGCTCACCTTCTGCGGCTTCGGTTCGCACGTGCGCAATCTGCGGCGTTTAACTCAATGGACGAAGCGCGCACTCGATGAAGATGCGCTCGCCGAAAATTCGCTCGCGCAGATTAACGCTTACGAGCCGCGCGTCGCGCAGATGGCTTCGCTCGCCGAATTCATGCGCCCGACCGCGAAGAGCGAACCTTCGACGGTGAACGAAACGATGAACGCCGTGATGGCCGCGCTCCACCAATCGGACGAGCGCGTGCGCCGCGAACTCTTCCAAGATCGCATGTCGTTCGGCGCGCTCAAAGAATTGCTCTCACGCACCGCGCGCCTCTACCCGCGCATCTTTCAGCGCCTGCGCGAACACCTCGGCGCGCGCGGCACCTTCTGGTGGCTCGCCGGAATCGCCGAAGCCGTTATGCACGAGCGACAAGAGCATACCTCCGCGCGTCAACCTGCAATTCACAACGAACAAGCAGAGAGCTACGAGGAGCGGTAAATCTCCTCCCGTTTGCCGAGCAGCTTACTTGGCCTTCTTGCCTCTAAGTGATGCCACCTCATAATGAATTATGATCTCGCAGTCTTTGCTGTCGGGAATCGGAGCGTTTAGCTCAAATTTCATCTTACCCGTTCCGCTTTTGATCTCCACGCTCGTAATCTCTCCATCTAGGTCATGCTCGTATTTGCGACCGTCAGCCTCTGAGACCGCGTTTTTGAGTTTAGAACTTTTGCATTTTATATGCAGGGAACCGCCTCTAATAATGATCGGTGCATCAGGCATTTTCGGTCTCCTTTATGGTTGGTTATTCGTTTACGGCAAGCATCTCGCTGAGTTGCTGGCGAGCGCGCTGGATGTCCGGTCTTGAAAGATAACTGTTGAAAGATTCTGCTCCCAATATCTGTTGGAAATTTGATAGCGAGTCGTTGGCGCGCGCGGCATATTCACGCGCTGTGGTTTCGTTACCCGCAAGGTGACTGGCGCGCGCCGCGATTAACCAAGCGCGCCAGTCCGAATCTTGTTGTCCTGTGCGTGCGAAACCTGCTTGCGCCTGTAATGCTTTAGTTCTTGCATTCTCAGCGTCGCCGCTTATGAGTAGCACGTCGGCGAGCGTCAGTAACGCATTTGAGAACATTAACGGATCGTTTACTTGCGCCGCCACTTCGACCGCTTCCTTACACAACTTCTCTCCTTCGCGCGGTTTGCCGGAGAGAGCCTCAGATAACCCTAGCGCGCGCTTTGCTTCAATGATGACGCTTTTATATTGTGTGCCGGATAAAAGGAGAGCTTGCCGACTCATCTTTTTAGCTTCTGAATAATGCTGCGCGCTTAATTCTATGCGAGCCTTAACGAGATAAATCCAAGCCGAAAGTTCTCCATGGTTGTTAGATTGTTCTGCGATTGCCGAAGCTTCCCGCAGAGCCGCGTGTGCTTCTTCATAACGCCCTAATTGCCATAGCACATACCCGCGATTCATTGAACCGAACGCTGTATTCGGTTGGTCGCCCAGTGATTTGTAGATCATGTAGCTGGCGTCAAAATGGTCGAGAGCTTGTGTGTATCGTTCCTGAGCGGCGAGCACGTTACCGATGCTGCTGTGTGCGGTTGCCGCCTGCGATTCGTCGCCCACTTGTTCGGCGAGTTGGAGTTGTTGCTCGAAGGCCTGCAATGCTGCGGCATAATTCCCGCGCTGACGGTTGGTGCGCGCAAGCAGCAACAAGGCCTGCGAAGTTTCTTTGCCGTAGCCGCCCTGACGATAGAAGGCGAGAGCTTGCTCCACCTCTTCTACTCCGGCGTCCGTCTCGCTCCGTTGAATGAGCAGGCTTCCCAAGTTAACGCGGGCGCGCGCTTCGTTGCGCAGAGCTTTGTGTTGACGCGCGGTTTCAATCGCCTGCCGGTAATAGCTTTCGGCTTCACTTAAAACGCCGCGTGCGAAAAAGAAGTTGCCCAAGGCGACGAGTCCGTGCGCAACCATCCCGTCCATCCCGTTTGTTCGCGCGAGCGCGACAGCTTGACGCGCGTGCGCTTCGGCTTCTGCCGGGTTGCCAGCGTCGTATTGAACGCCGCTTAACTGAAGCCGAGCGCCGATCTCTTGATAGCGATTATTGGTGGCGCGCGCCATCTCAAGCGCTTGTTGTAGAAACGCCCCGGCCTCTTTCACCTTGCCGATGCGGTCGTAGAGCGAGCCGCGTTGGTAGAAGACTTCGGTGCGCCCTTCGACGTTGCCCGCCGCTTGGTAGAGTGCGTCGGCGCGCGTGAAATTCGAGTCGGCGCGCGCGAGGTCTCGTTGGCGACCATACAGCACGCCCAAGCGTAGATAGGCGGTCGCGTATTCCGCGTTGCGCCGCGTCGCTTCGCTATAACTTGCTATCGCGTCGTTGATTCGATCTGTTTTTTCATAAGCGCGCCCCAGATCAACGTGAACTTGCGCGTCGTCGGGTGAGAGCGAAGCGATTTTGCGGTATGCCTCGATAGCCTGCTCGTAATTGCGGAGCGCAACGGCCATGATGGCATCAAGGTACAGGGCGTCTTGTTGCGGCAGCGCAGTGCGTTCAGGGACAAGCTCGGAAACTTGCAAAAGCTCGTCCTTTGCTCGTTCCGTGTTATCCATCTCCATCAACACTTCGGCAAGGCGGGCGTGTGCGAGGGCGAATTTGTTGTCAATCTCCACGGCGCGTTCAAACGATTTGCTCGCCCCGTAGTAAGCTCCGTCGCGCAAAGAATCCGCGCCTCTTTTGTACCAGACTTCGGCTTCAGGCGCGGGCTGGTGCATTTCTCTCACGCCACGCCAACGCGCAAGCGTCCACACGCCTGCAAACGCGATTAGTAAAATAAAAACAAGCATTGCAATCGAGAGGCGCGGGCGTTGCAGAGCGTATGACAGGGAAGGAGAAAGAGAGGGCGAAGCAGAAGCGGTGGCAAGAGTTGTGGCGGCTTGGGAGGTGGGGCGTGGCGTGTGTCTCCGGTCGGCGAAGTCCGAATTGGCGTGGATGGCGCGCAGGTCGGCGAGCAGTTCGTCGGACGTTTGGTAGCGGTCGGTCGGATTTTTGGCGAGCGCGCGCAGCGTGATGCGGTCGAGTTCAGGCGGTACGTCCGGGTTGAATTGCGATGGCGGGGGCGGATCAAAGTGAATAACTTGCGCGATGATCTCAAGCGTGTTTGAGCCGGAGAAGGGAGATCGCCCAGCGACGCACTCGTAGAGGAGCGCGCCTAAAGCGAATAAATCGCTTCTCGCGTCAACGTCCGCGCTTTTAGCTTGTTCCGGCGAAAGGTAAAGCGGCGTGCCAAGAATGACGCCGCTCGCCGTGCGCGTTCCGACGATTGTTTCGGCGTCGAGGTTGATCGTCGCAAGGCGGTCGCCCGCTAACTGCTTTGACAAACCGAAGTCAAGCACCTTCACCCGACTGCGTGCGTCAACGATGATGTTCGATGGTTTAACGTCTCGATGCACGATGCCGCGACTGTGGGCTTCGCCGAGAGCCTCCGCCACGTCCTCGATGATCTTGAGCGAGCGCGCAACGGTGAGTTCGCCTTTGATGAGCAGCGCATGGAGGGTTTCGCCCGGCACGAGTTCCATCACGATAAATGGTCGTCCGTCGGAGGTTTCGCCGTAATCGTAAATGGCAGCGATGTAGGGATGATTAAGCGATGAGACGAGACGCGCTTCGCGCAGGAATCTCGTTCGCCAACCGTGTTCGTCGGGCGTGCGCGAAGGGAATTTGACGGCGACGCGGCGGTGCAGAAGCGTATCTTCGGCCGCGTAGACCGCGCCCATGCCGCCCTCGCCGAGCAATTCCATTATGCGGTAATGCGAAACGGTTTGACCGAGCATGGATTCGGACTCCTTTTGAATCCGAAGGACTGAAGAGAAAAGCGAGCGCGAGACGCCGACGCTGAAACGCCCCGCCGAAGTTAGAGACGCGAGAGTGCGGGTATTTTGCGTTAATCCAAAAGCTTTTACAAGGTAAATATCTACCGGCGAATTTTCTTGTTCGCAAGGTGGCGAGCGTTGGGTCTTCAAAGTTATTTATGGCGTTGACGCCGAGTCGCAGCGAAGAAGAAATGCTTGCTTTGTGCGGCAAATTTGCTGCATACTCCGGCGTGTATAGTTCCTGCTCTCGCGCCGATTCCTTCGCGTGAACCAGCGCCTGCCCGCCGCAAATAGTTTGGCGACAAGCAAAGTGGCTGAAAGGAGAGTGAGGTTGGAGTTAAGTCGGGAAGCCGCTCTCAGGTTTAGAGCACCGGGCACGTCGCCGCCTCGACGAAAAGCGAGAGACAAGCATCTCCGCTCTTCCGCGAATGAAAACGCCCGCGCTTCATTTTTCGTTTAAGGGATAAATTTAAGATGAGCACGAAACTTTTTGTCGGAAATCTCTCTTTCCAAACCACAAGCGAAGAACTGCGCGAATTGTTTGCGCAGGCTGGAACGGTCGAATCTGCGTCGGTCATCGAAGACCGCGAAACAGGGCGTTCGCGCGGCTTCGCGTTCGTCGAGATGGGGACGCCGGAAGAAGCCGCGGCCGCGATTCAACAATTCAATGGCAAAGACTTCGGCGGGCGCGCTTTAACCGTCAACGAAGCGAAGCCGAAAACCGACCGCGGCGGCTACGGCGGCGGAGGCGGCAATCGTGGTGGCGGTGGTGGCGGTAATCGCGGCGGCTACGGTGGTGGTGGGGGAGGTGGTTACGGCGGTGGTGGCGAACGCGAAGAGCGCGAGCCGCGTTGGTGAACCGTCAAAGCAAAGGGTAAAAGTAAAAGGCAAAAGTTAGGATGGAGAAAACGATCTCTTCATCCTAACTTTTGCCTTTACTTTCTCGCTTCTGGCGTGATGCGCAGTTGCAGACGTTTGCCTTCGCGCACGACTTCCACTTCATAGCTTTGCCCGGCGCGCATCTCGGCGAGCGCGTAAGTGTAATCGTAGACATTGCGCACACCGCGCCCCGCCATGCGCACGATGCGGTCGCCCGCTTTCAATCCGGCGCGCTCGGCCGGAGAGTTTTCACGCACGCCGTCAATAAGCACGCCGTCGCTCGTATCGGAGTAGTTCGGGATCGTGCCTAAGAAGACGCGAAAGCCCGGCGTCGCGCGCGTCGCCCCGTCGCTCCGCGCGGTTTGATAAGTGAGACGTTCGTCGCGCTCGTCTAAATGCCGCACAACGTCGTGCACAAAACTCGCAATGCGCGCTGTGGCGTCGTAGTTGATCTTCTCGGCCGTGTCGGAAGGTTTGTGATAATCAACGTGGGTGCCGGTGAAGAAAAAGAGCACAGGAATACGTTTGGCGTAGAACGAAGCGTGATCGCTCGGCCCGAAGCCGTCTTCAGTTTAAGGTGAGAGAGAAGCGTTCTGATTCCGCAGCGGTCGCAACCGTTTCGCCATTTGCACCGACGACGAGCACGTTGTTTCGAGCGCTTTGATTTTGAGAATTTCGATTTCCGCTCCTCCCGCCCGTTGCGAGCTGGAGTCGCAGTTCGTCGTTCGCCCGATGCACGATGCTCCGCCACTCGGCGGCCGTGCCGACGCCGCCGACGATCAGCTTGTTATCCTTCATGCGCCCGATCATGTCCATGTTGATCATCGCCACGGTTTGCGCGAGCGGCACGACCGGGTGATTGACGTAATAGTTTGATCCGAGTAAGCCTTCTTCCTCGCCGCCGAAAGCGATAAAAATTATTGTGCGCCGCGGCTTCTCACGTGCGGATGCAAAGGCGCTGGCAAGTTCTAAAAGCGCGGCAACGCCTGATGCGTTGTCGTCCGCGCCGTGATGAATTTCACCGCGCTCATCTTCGCCCCGCGCGGCGAGGCTGCCCGCGCCGCCACGCCCCAAGTGATCGTAGTGAGCGCCGATAATGATCGCTTCCGATTTCAAACGCGCGTCCGCACCTTCGAGCACGCCGACGACGGTTGCGGCCGGAACTTCACGGCGCAGAACTTCAATTTGAATGCTGAGGGCGCCGCTTTTAAGCGCGAGGGAAAGATTCGGGCGCGCGGCGTGAGGCGGCTGCGAACCTTGCGCGCCTGTCGGGTTATTTTTGTTGCGCAATGTGGCGAGACTTTTCTCCAGTTCATTGAGCGGAAGAGCGACGCCGCCGTTTTCCAGAATGCGGCGCGCCGACGCCCGCGAAACGACGACGACGGGCAAACCCGCGTCAACGCTTCCGCCGCCTGCGTGGTCGAAGCGCAAGCGCGCGAGCCTGTCGTCTTTAAAGTTCTCTTCCTTAGCGACCACGACCAATGCGCGTGCTCCCTGCTCGCGCGCCGTCGCCGCCTTACGACGTAAATCGGCGTAAGCGGCAAATTCGCTGTGCGGGTTGTCCGCGTCCGGCGTTCCCGTGAAGATGAGGACGATGCGATCTTTCAGGTCAAGATTCGCGTAATCGTTCCAGCCGAGAGCGTCGGCTTTAATGCCGTAGCCTGCGAAAGTCACAGGCAGCTTATCCAAGTTTCCGTTTGCCGACCACGCGAGCGGCATCCAATCTTCGCCGAACCGCAAGTCGAGCGACGCAGCGCGGCTTGCGTCGCGCGCCTCCGTCGCAACGGCGGGAGTGAAAAGCATCCGATTGTTTCTTCCCGCTTCGACGCCTGCGACGAACGGAAAGCTTTGCAGGTAAGCGTCAGCGCGCGGCGAGCTTTCGTTTCTACTGTTAGTCCCCACGCTCAATTTAGAAGCGGGGCGCAAACCCTGACGGGCAAACTCTCCGGCGATGTATCGCGCCGCCTTGTCTGCGCCCATCGTCCCGGTGCGGCGTCCTTCTAATTCGTCGGACGCAAGATGCGTAACGTGCGCGCGCAGACGTTCGACGCCCGGCGAATTTTCAACGGCGCGTTGTTGAGCTTGCGCGTAGACGCTTACCGTGAGAACGAGAACGAGAAATAATCGGATGAAGGTATGACGCATGAAATCTTAAACACCAAGTGACGCGGAGATAAAATCGGCGAAAGCTTATTTCAAACGGATTGCTGTCTTTCGTTTGTCTTTTTTAGTTTATCCAATCGGCGATGAAAACATTTGTTTCGCCGCGCGCTTGTTGATTACGGTTTGACGCGAAAACTAATTTTTTGCCGTCCGGCGAAAAGACGGGAAAGCCGTCGAAGGTTTCATTAAAAGTGACGCGCTCAAGTCCGCTGCCGTCCGTGTTGACGGTGTAGAGATCGAAGTTGCGACCTCTGGCGTCGTGCTTGTTGGAGGCGAAGATGATGCGGCGGCCGTCGGGGAAGAAGTAGGGAGCGAAGCTGGCTGCGCCCAAGTTTGTGATCTGACGTTTGTTTGAGCCGTCCGAGTTCATCGTCCAAATTTCAAAGACGTTTGGTTCGATCAGATTCTCCGCGAGTTTCTCTTTGTAACGCTTGAGTTGATCGGGCGTGCGCGGATGAAAGGCACGGTATACGATCTGCCCCCCGTCGCGGGAGAAAAACGCGCCGCCGTCATAGCCGATCTCCGTCGTCAAACGACGCACGTTTCCTCCCGAAGCGTCCATCGTGTAGATGTCGAGATCACCGTCGCGCATCGAAGTGAAAACTATTTTGCGCCCGTCGGTGGAGATCGTCGCTTCAGCGTCGTAGCCGGGCGTAGAGGTTAAGCGTTTCAAGTTTGCGCCGTCGGAGTCGGAGGTAAAAATGTCGTATGACGGGTAGATCGCCCAGACGTAGCCGCGCGAGTAATCGGGAGCGGTCGGACACGCTTTGCCCTCAAGATGAGTTGACGAATAAAGGATGCGGCGGCTGTTCGGAAAAATGTAGGAGCATGTGGTGCGCCCCGCGCCGGATGAAACCATGCGCGTCTCAGAGCCGTCGGCGCGCATCGTGAAGATTTGATCGCAGAGAAGCGAGTCGCGCTTCGATTGAAAGATGAGTTGCTGCCCGTCGTGGGAAAAATATGCTTCGGCATTTTCGCCGCCGAAAGTGAGCTGACGAATGTTGCTAAGATGTCGCTCCGGCGCGAGTTCGCCGGGATTGTTCGAGGGCGCGGTTTGACGCGCGGGGTTTTGCCCTAAAGAAAACGTCGCTGCAAGTAGAGCGCAAACAAAAAGCGTTGCGAATAATTTCATCATGCCTTAAGCGTAGATGCTTGAATACCTCCAAGCTAAGAATTAAAAAATTAGAGAATCCGGCTAACCGTTCTTTCGTTCAAACTCTTTCATAAAATCAACAAGAGCCTCGACGCCTTCTTTCGGAAAAGCGTTGTAGATCGAAGCGCGAAGCCCGCCGACGGAGCGATGACCTTTGAGACCGTCCAACCCGGCGGCTGTAGATTCTTTGACGAACTGTTTTTCCAAGTCTTCCGAAGGCAGACGAAAGGTGACGGTCATCAGCGAGCGCGAATCCTTTTCGGCGTGACCGCGATAAAAGTCGGTCGCATCAATCGCATCGTAAAGCAGTTTTGCCTTCGCTTCGTTTTCACGCTGCATACCGCCGAGTCCACCTTTGTCTTTGAGCCATTTGCAAACTAGGTTGATGATGTAAATGCCCCATGTGTTGGGCGTGTTGTAGAGCGACTTGGCTTCGGTGTGCGTGCGGAAGTCGAGCATCGTGTGAAGATTGTCTGGGATGCGCCTCAAGAGATCGTCGCGGAGGATGACGACGGTGACGCCTGAAGGGCCGATGTTCTTTTGCGCCCCGGCGTAGATGAGCGCGTATTTCTCAACGGGGACGGGGCGCGCGAGAATGTCCGACGACATATCGGCGAAGAGCGGAACGTCGCCCACTTCGGGTTCAATGTGAAACTCGACGCCTTCAATGGTTTCGTTCGTCGTGAAGTGAACGTAAGCGGCCTTTCCGTCAAGCTTCAACTCTTCACTGCGCGGCGTGCGTTTGAATCCTTCTTCCTGCGAAGAGAAGGAGATGTTCACATTGCCTTCGCGCTTCGCCTCCTTGATCGCCTTCTTGCCCCAACTGCCCGTGAGGATGTAGTCCGCGCTTCCGCCTTCGGGCAGAAAGTTCATCGGCACCATCGAGAACTGCAAACTCGCGCCGCCTTGCAGAAAAAGGACGTGATAATTGTCGGGAAGATTGAGCAACTCGCGCAAGCCGCTTTCGGCACCGCCGATCATTCCGTCGAAAGTTTTCGAGCGGTGGCTGATCTCCATCACGCTCATGCCAACATTGGGTAGGCTTACGAGTTCGCCTTGCGCCGCTTCGAGCACGGAGAGGGGAAGCACGGCGGGCCCGGCGCTGAAGTTATAGATTCTCTCGGTCATCTTCTATCTCCTCAAAGAAGTGATAAGTAAAAAGTTGTAAGTGATAAGTTTAAGGGGGATTCTATCCTGTCACCTGTCAGTTGTCACCTGCCGCTTTTTTCGGAGAATGGGCGCATCGCTTTTCCGGCAATGCGTGTGACGAAGGATCGTGGAACCAATCTTTCCGCCTGCGTCATGAAATAATTTGACCATCCCGATATGACGTGGCTCTGACCTCTGTCAAGCGCGCGGAGAGCGGTTTCGACGACCGCTTGCGGAGTTTGCATTATGCGGTAAGGCGGGCGCTCGCCCTCGGCCGCCGCAAAGAAATTCGTATCGGTTGCGCCGGGACACAACGCCATAACTTTCACATTGTGCCCGCGATTCTCTTCGGCGAGGGCTTCAGAGAACGAAAGCACAAAAGCTTTCGTCGCGGCGTAAGTGGCCATGTAGGGCACGGGCTGGAAGGCGGCGGTCGAGGCGACGTTGATGATCGCGCCCGCACGTCGCGCGCGCATCAGGGGAAGATAAAGGTGTGTTAAGAGAACGAGGGCGGAGACGTTGAGTGTGATCATTTCTTCGTCGCGCGCGGCGTCGAAGGAAGTGAAGTCGCCGAGCGAACCGAAACCGGCGTTGTTGATGAGAAAATCAACTTCGAGTCCTCGTCGTTCGGTTTCGGCGAAGAGATCGTGGGGCGCGTCTCTTCGGGTGAGATCGGCTGCGATGTGTTGCGCCGTGATGTTGTGTTTGCCGGCGAGTTCGTTTGCCAATCTCGCCAGACGATCTTCGGAGCGCGCGACGAGCAGCAGATTGTTTCCGCGCGCCGCGAGTTGACGGGCAAACTCTTCGCCGATGCCGCCTGACGCGCCTGTGACGAGTGTTGTTTTCATAAAAAGGAAACGAACCCGAACGCTCTCACGCTGGCTCCGCGCCCATCGCTGCGATCTCCTGCTGACGGTCGAGCAAGTGAAGTCGGAATTCGCCGCGCAGACGTTCAATGCGGGCGAGCAACTGGGAGCGTTCCGTTTCGGCGGCGGTAAGTCTGCGCTCTAACTCTTGATAGTTGTTGTTTGATGAGAGCGCCAATTTGATCGCCGCGTTGCGCGCGGTTTCGTTCGAGTAAAGGGCGCGCCCCTGTTCGTCGCGGGCGTTTAAGACTTCCAACGTCGCCGCACTCTCTCTCAAAGTAACTTGCTCGCGCAAGTCTTGCACCTCGCGCGTTCGCTGTGAGAGTTGCAGGGCGACGTCTTCGATCTGTTCCGGATAGTTCATTGCGTCCTCCATGTTAAGACGTGCGTTCGTCGCGCGATGAGCGCGTTAACTTTTCAGCTCAAGCAAGTTCACTTCAATGATGTCTCTGTTCTCCGCACGCATTCGTTCGAGCACGTCGGCATCGGGCGCGCGGTCTAAGTTGATGCGCGCCACGGCCGCTTCCGCCCCGGCGAAGATAATGTTCTCCATTTCCTGCACGTTGATCTCCGCCGCTTTAATCGCGTCAAGCACAGAGGCTAACACGCCGGGGCGATCCAAATGGCGCACGACGAGCGTGTGCGTGGCGGGTGTGGCGGCCGCGAGGTTAACGACGTTCGGGACTTTGCCGGTTTCTTTGAAAGTCTTGATGATGCGCACGGTTTCGGCGGCGATGGCTTCCTGCGCCTGATCGGTTGACGCGCCGATGTGATGCGTGCCGTAGAGGTTGGCGGACATGGCGATCTCGTCGGTAAATTCTCCGGTCGCCGACGTAGGCTCATCGGCGTAAACATCTAATCCAGCGCGGATGCCGCGTTCGCGCATCGCCCCCATGAGCGCCGCTTGATCGACGACTTCGCCGCGCGATGTGTTGATGAAATACGCTCCCTTACGAATCACTTGAAAAAACTCCGCGCCGATCATGTTGCGCGTTTCGGGTTTCAAAGCGACGTGGACGCTGACAACATCGGCGTCGCGCGCAACTTGAACGGGGTCGTCGCGGCGTTCGATGCCAAGTCCTGCGGCGCGCTCTTCCGTCAAACTTCTGCTCCACGCGACGACGGGCATCCCGAAGGCGCGCGCGCGCGTGATCATCTCCTGCCCGATCTGCCCCGTGCCGACGAGTCCGAGCGTGCGACCGTACAACCCACGCGCTTTGGAAAACTCCTTCTTGTTCCACTCGCCGCGACGAAGCGCGATGACGTTATCGGCGATTCTTCGGTCAAGCGCGAGGATAAGGGCGAAGGCAAGTTCGGCGACGGCCGTCGAGTTTTTGCCGGGACAATTCGAGACGTAGATACCGCGCCGCGAAGCTGCGCCTACGTCAATCGTGTTGTAGCCCGCCCCGGCGCGCACGACGATCTTCAAAGCTCCGGCGTCGAGCATCTCTTCCGTCACTTTCGTCGAACGCACTACGAGCGCGTCGGGTTTATTTTCGGCGATTGCTCCGACGAGCGTTTCATCTTTCAGATCAGGTTGATACAGAAGTTCGCAGCCCGTCGCCTGTAACCCGTCTTGACCTGATTGCTCGAATTTATCCGCCACTAAAACTTTCATCTCACTCGCCTCTAATGATCTTTATTCGTGCAGAACGTAAAAGGATTCGTCGGGCTGAAACTCAGAGCGTGCAATCGTGTATAAGAGACATTCGCTGTCGTAATGGCGCGCTCTCTTTTCGTAGCGCATTCCGAGTTTCTCCATCACGCGCCACGAGCCGGTGTTCTCCGGCGCGCAGACGGCGACGACGCGCTCTAACCCGGCCGTCTCAAATCCGTATTTGAGCCACGCGGCGGCCGCTTCAAAAGCGAAGCCTTGCCGCCAATAAGGTTTGTCGAAGCCGTAGCCGATCTCAATTTCGCCCGAATCTTCCAGAGGTTGCAAGCCGCACCAGCCGATCAATTTGCTGTCGGACTTACGCGAGACGGCGGACATGCCGAAACCATATTGCCCGTAACAAGAAATGTAAAACCGCAGACGCTTCTCGATAAATTCAGGCGTCTGCATCTCGCCGCCGATGTACTTCATAACTTCCGCGTCGGAGCGAAGTGCGATGAGCACATCAAGGTCGCCCGGCGTGAAAGGACGCAAACGAAGACGCGCGGTTTCGATTTCAAACATATAAGGTCAACTAAGGTCAACGGGTGATTTCAATTTTCATGCTCTTAAATTTTGTAATCTCAAGTTTGAAATACCGGATTTCAAGATTCAAACGTGATTGAATTGAGATTTCAAAAAATCAAAGGAGATGATTGAGCAATCCGTCTCTCAGTTTCGGTTCAAACCACGTGGACTTCGGCGGCATGATCTCGTTTGCGTCCGAGACGCGCAAGAGATCGTCAATGCTCGTCGGGTAAAGCGCGAACGCGACGGCGGCGCGCCCCGAATCAACCAATCTTTCCAATTCTTCAGTGCCGCGCGCGCCGCCGACGAAATCAATGCGCTTGTCCGTCCGCACGTCTTTGATGCCGAGGACGCGGTCGAGCAGATTTTCTTGCAGAATGCTGACATCGAGTGAAGCGACCGGATTCGCGGAAGACGTTTGAGCATTCTTCGGCGTTAGTCCATACCACTTTCCGCCGAGATACAGGTGAAAATGTCCGCGCTTGCCGGGGCCTTCGCGCTTGGCGTTCTCCGTCACGTCGAAACGCTCGCGCACTCCTGCGAGAAAGTCTCCGGGCGTGAGATCGTTCAAATCTTTCACAACGCGATTGTAAGGGAGAATTTGCATCTGGTCGGCGGGGAAGATGACGGCAAGAAATCGGTTGTAATCTTCGTCGCCCGTGTGGTTCGGATTCTGGTCACGGAGTTCGGCGCGGGCGCGCGAGGCGCTCTTGGCGCGGTGATGCCCGTCGGCGATGTAGAGCAGCGGCACTTCCCCAAACGCGCGCACGAAGGGGGCTGTGTCCGAAAGTTTCCAGACGGTGTGGCGGATGCCGTTGTCATCAGTGAAATCATAGAGCGGATCGTTTGAGGTTGTCGCTCCAACAATGAGCGCATCGAGGCGGCGATCAGGATTGTAGGTGAGGAAGACAGGGCCGGTCTGCGCGCGAAGACTGAGCATGTGGCGCGTGCGGTCGTCTTCCTTGTCGGGGCGCGTGCGCTCGTGTCTGCGAACGCGGTCGTTGTCGTATTCGTCAATGGAGCAGAGGGCGGCGAGTCCGGTCTGCGTGTGCGTGCCCATCGTGAGTTGGTAAATATAAAGGCTCGGTTCGCTTTCAACTTTGAGCGGTGCGGACTTGATCAGATTCTGAAAGTTCGCGGCGGCGCGCTCGTAAACTTCCGGCGCGTAAACATTCGTGCCTTCCGGCAGATCAATTTCAGGGCGCGAGACATGCAGGAAACTGTAAGGATTGTCGGAAGCGATTGAGCGCGCCTCTTCCGTGTTGACGACATCGTAAGGCACGGCGGCGACTTCCCGCGCGCGTTCGGGCGCGGCGGGGCGCAGGGCGCGAAAAGGATATATGGCAGCCACAGTTAAGCTCCTCTAAAGTGGATTGGAACGGATCGCCTTCTTACCAATTTCCCTTTGGCGGAAAAAACCGGTCGTCGGTCGCTCGATTTTATTTGTGTAGAGCTTTGAGCGGGTAAGATTATATCTTTACGAGGTTGTTTGCCAAGACTTGAAGGCGATTTGACGAATTGTTAAGTGAGTTATGATCGCTGCAAGACCTCTAGGCGAGCGTGAGCGATGACGAAGAATTTGGGAGAGAGCGACAGTCCGCCGCTCTCCCGTCTCAATTACTTTTGTGGAAAGCTTAGACGTAGAATAATTGCGGGCGATAAATTTACGGAAGTTCCGAGTTTGAGAAACGTATTCGCTGAGGTGAAAGATGCGAGCACTAGCTGACAGAACCTGCGAGCCTTGTCGTGGCGGTACACGGCCGTTGTGCGGTGAAGAATTGAAAGATTTAGCGTCCGACTTGGGCGGCGATTGGGAAGTCGTCGGCGGACATCACTTGCTGAAAAAATACCGATTCAAAGACTTCGCAGAGGCGTTGACGTTCGTCAACCGTGTTGGCGCGGTGGCTGAAACGGAAGGTCATCACCCGAACGTCTCGTTTGGTTGGGGTTACAGCGAACTTGTGATCTACACGCACGCGATTGACGGCTTGAGCGAAAGCGACTTTATCCTCGCCGCCAAGATCGACCGGCTTTAAGAAATACGGCGGATGTTCGGCGGCGCGCGGCGATTGTCAGCAAACGGCATTAAGTGTTATATCTTGCGCTTCTCGTTTCCCCGAAATTTCTATCAAAAAGATTCGTTGGCGATTCTAAATAATAAGAAAGGCACACTCTAATTTTATGCCGGAAAGCACCCCTATCACGGTCGCGCATGGCGACGGCATCGGGCCTGAAATTATGGCGGCGACGCTTCACATCCTTCAGTCGGCGGGCGCGCGCCTCGATATTGAAACGATTGAGATCGGCGAAAAGGTTTACCTTGCTGGAAACTCCGCCGGGATGGCGCCCGAAACGTGGGACTCTCTGCGACGCACAAAAGTTTTCCTTAAAGCTCCGATCACTACGCCGCAGGGCGGCGGCTACAAATCTTTGAACGTCACCGTCCGCAAGACGCTCGGACTCTATGCCAACGTGCGCCCGTGCGTTTCCTATCACCCGTTCGTGCGGACGAAGCATCCGGTGATGGATGTCGTTATTGTGCGCGAGAACGAAGAGGATTTGTACGCCGGGATCGAGCATCGTCAGACGGATCAAGTTTATCAATGCTTGAAACTCATTTCGCGCCCCGGCTGCGAAAAGATCGTGCGCTATGCCTTTGAATACGCGCGTCGCAACAACCGCAAAAAGGTGACGTGCTTTACGAAAGACAACATTATGAAATTGACCGACGGCCTTTTTCATAAAATCTTCGACGAGATCGCCGCCGAGTATACAGACATCGAGAACGAACACTGGATCGTGGACATCGGCGCGGCGAAGATGGCCGACACGCCGGAGGCGTTCGACGTGATCGTGATGCCGAATCTTTACGGCGATATTCTTTCGGACGTGGCGGCGCAGATCGCGGGTTCGGTTGGCTTGGCGGGTTCGGCGAACATCGGCGAAACATGCACGATGTTTGAGGCGATTCACGGCAGCGCGCCGCGCCGCGCAGGCCAAAACGTCGCCAACCCGTCGGGGCTTTTACACGGCGCGATTCTGATGCTCGTCCATATCGGGCAATCCGATGTCGCCGAAAAAGTTCACAACGCTTGGCTGCGCACGATTGAAGACGGCGTGCATACTTACGACATTTTCAAGGATGGCGTGAGCCGTGAGAAAGTCGGCACGAAAGAGTTTGCCGAGGCGGTCGTCGCGCGTCTCGGACAGGGGCCGGAGACGTTGAAAGCAGTAAAGTACGGCCGCGAAGACGCGGGCGATCTACAGACCAGCGCGTCGCAGACTAGCGCACGCGCGGTGGCGAAGAAAGAGACGGTGGGCGTTGACGTATTTTTACATTGGAACGGGGGGACGCCGGACAATCTTGGAGAGAAACTTAAGGCGACAAGCGGCGACGGCCTCAAATTGGTGATGATCAGCAATCGTGGTCTTGAGGTGTGGCCGGGCGGCGTGCCGGAGACGTTCTGCACGGATCACTGGCGCTGCCGCTTCATATCGGAGGCGGGCAACCGCCCCGTCACGCATAAGCAGATCATCGCGTTGCTCGGGCGCGTTGGCGACGCCGGATTTGACTTCATCAAAACCGAGAATCTCTGCACCTTCGATGGTCAACCCGGCTTCTCTCTCGGAAAAGGGCAGTGAAGCAAAGTCGGAGGGCGGAAGGATGAAGGCGGAATTGGAAACAATCTTACATCCGATTTGCCTTTATCAATTGTTAAGTAAAGCTGATGAGCGCGGTTTGGAAATTCTTTAAGAACTACGGGCTGCTTGGCTTGTGGTTGCTGGTCGCCGCGATGATTTGCAGCAGTTACTTCGGCGACAGCCACGAGCCGGGTTATTACTTTGCGAGCAATACGCGGGAAGCGTTCTACTGGCTGCTTGTGATCAGTTTAGTTGAAGTGGCGGCGCTCTACCTTGTGTTGCGCCCTTGGAACTATCACTGCTCGTTTGCGCGCCCTCTTCTCGCGCTGCTTCTTTTCGCGCCGTGGGCGATCATCAACGGGATGTTCTCGATGCACGCGCAAACAATAATCTTGCAGCACTCATTCTGGCTATTCTTTATCGTCTGCCCGTTGTTGATAATTTTGTTCTTTGTCTCAAGCGTTGCGGTCATCGCCAACAGAAGACGCGCCGCGAATGAAAGCGAAAGGTGATTCAAACCCTGCGGTTGAAACGTGACACAAAACACGAAGCAAACAACTGATGAATCAAACGACGCGAAACCCGCGCCGCTCGTCGCCGTGATCATGGGAAGCGCGTCGGATTGGGAAACGATGCGCCACGCCGATGAAGTCCTAAATGAATTTGGCGTGGCGCATGAATGCCGCATCGTGTCTGCTCACCGCACGCCCGCGTGGATGACGGAGTTTGCTGTGGAAGCGGAAGGGCGCGGGCTTGAAGTGATCATCGCAGGCGCGGGCGGCGCGGCGCATTTGCCCGGCATGGTCGCGGCGCAAACCGTTCTGCCCGTGCTCGGCGTGCCAATTGAAAGTCGCGCTTTGAAGGGAATGGATTC
Organism: Pyrinomonadaceae bacterium; assembly: GCA_013696465.1. Lineage (GTDB taxonomy): Bacteria > Acidobacteriota > Blastocatellia > Pyrinomonadales > Pyrinomonadaceae > JACCYN01. The sequence continues at coordinate 4,891 of JACCYN010000289.1, read as the reverse complement.
GCTACTCTCCATCGTGCAGATGCCCGCCGGAATTCCCGTCGGCACGCTCGCCATCGGTGAAGCGGGAGCGAAGAACGCGGCGTTGCTGGCGATCTCAATCTTGGCGGTTTCGCGCCCCGCGCTGCGTGAGAAGTTACGGCAGTTTCGCTCCACGCAAACCGAAAAAGTTCTCGCATCAACTTTGAAGTAAACTTTCCCGTTCAAGTCATGTCTCACAATAAACTTTTCTACGGCGACAATCTGGACGTGTTGCGGCGATATGTGCGCGATGAAACCGTTGATTTGTGCTACATCGATCCGCCGTTTAATTCAAAGCGCAACTACAAGCAGATTTAGGTGAATATGATTTTCAAACCAAAGAATTTTGACAGGATGCTGGAACAAGATGTCCGAGAAGATATTATTACTCCCTTGTTTCACCGTTTGGGTTATGAAAAAGATTCTGAAAATGATATTCGACGAGAACAATTTTTAATTCTCCGCTACAACAAAGAGTCTTTAGGCAGACAAAAACCTAAAACCGACCCACCACTTAGTGGTTATGCTGATTACATCCTTGAAATCGACAACAAAATAAGATGGGTCATTGAAGCAAAGCCACCTGCTAACCCTATTACTGAAACTGATGCTGGTCAGGCTTACAGTTATGCTAAACATCCTGAAGTTAGAGCTGTTTTATTTTGTCTTTGTAATGGTCGAGAATTGAAAATATATCGCACTGACTCACTCCCTGAATCGGCTTTAGTTTATTCAATATCTTATGATGATTTTGAGTCGAAGTTTGATGAAATCACAAATATATTGTCGCCCAACTCAATGCGGCGAACAGGGCATGATGTTGAAATAGACATAGGTAAGCCAATTTCATCAGGCTTAGGAAGCATGGCACAAATTTCAGGTGGTTACTTTAGATATATATCTTCAAAACCACCCAACCCAGTTTTAAGTGAGTTATTTTTTACTGTTATAAGCGGTGTTATTATGCGAAATGAAAGTGAAAATCTTGTGGGTGTTATTAATACACGAAGCCCAATTCTTTCAGCCCAGAAACTAAGCGAACGGATAGGAACAGATAAGATAGAATTTGAAAGTGCAGATTCAGTTATTTCAACAGACTCCTTGATTCCAACCATTTTTACTTCAGCCTCTACACTTGTAATACAACGAGGTGAAAGAATTCTAGATTTTGCTTTTCCTCAAACTGTAGAGTATCAAGTTGAAACTGTTGTTAAGGGTTATTTACAAGGATTAATTTTCAAAGGGGAATTTCAGGTTTTAATGAAAACTAGTATTGTAAGTATGAATTTAGAAACACCGGGAATTTTTGAGTTACATGTTATTTGAAACTAACTACGCGGTACGGTCGAACGCGAAGGCGCGGCTTGCGGAATTATGATCACGCGCCACGAGCCGACTAAGCCGATGATTCAGGAAGCAAAATCTGCCGGACAATTCAAACCTGAAAATTATCCCGCGTTCGACCGCTTGCAGATCGTTACCGTACAGGAAATCTTAGACGGCGCGACAATGAATCTGCCGCTTATGGAAGAAGTCACCAAACGCGCCCAACGAAAAGCGAGCGAAACGCAAATGAAAATGTACGCCGAAGAATGAAAGTCGTCCCTCCAAACTCAACCATCGGCGTGCTCGGAAGCGGTCAACTCGGTCGCATGTTTACGATGGCGGCGCGCCGCATGGGTTATCTCGTCCACACCTTCTCGCCTGAAACCGACACGCCGACGGGTCAGATCGCCGACCTTGAGATTACCGCCGCTTACGAAGACTTCGATGCGGTGCGGCGGTTCGCGGCGGGTGTGGATGTCGTCACGTTTGAATTTGAAAACATCCCTATTGAAACGATTGAAGTTGTCAACGAGCGCGTTCCGGTAAGACCCGGCGGGCGCGTGCTTCACACGACGCAACACCGCGTGCGTGAAAAAACATTCTTAAGCCGTTGCGGTTTTCCCGTGACGCCTTTTCGCAGAGTTACATCGGGCGAAGATTTGATGCGGGCGATTGACGAACTCGGAACGCCGTGCGTGTTGAAAACTGCGGATTGGGGTTACGACGGCAAAGGGCAACGCAAGATAGATTCACGCGAAGACGCGCCTGCCGCTTTCCGCGCGCTCAATTGTGCGGAAGCGGTGTTAGAGAAGTTTATCAATCTCGAATGCGAAATCTCGGTCGTCGCGGCGCGCGGAAGCGAAGGTGAAGTTGTCTCTTACGAGGTGAGTAAAAACGATCACTCGCGCCACATCCTCGACACTTCGATTACGCCCGCCCCCGTCGCGCCCGAAATCGCGGCGAGGGCGACGGAGATCGCGGTGAGCGTCGTCGAAGAACTCGGTGTGGTCGGTGTCTTATGCGTCGAGTTTTTCCTTGCGCGCGACGGCGGTCTTTACGTTAACGAACTTGCGCCGCGCCCGCACAACTCCGGTCATTGGACGGTTGATGCGTGCGTGACGAGTCAATTTGAGCAGCAACTGCGCGCTGTCTGCGATCTTCCGCTCGGTGCGGTGCGAATGTTGCAACCGGCGGCGGCGATGGTCAACCTGCTCGGCGATCTGTGGGCCGCAGGCGAACCGGATTGGGCGACCCTGTGCGCCATGCCGGAAGTGAAACTGCATCTCTACGGCAAACGCGCGGCGCGATTGGGAAGAAAAATGGGACACCTGACCGCACTTGCCGGAACTTCCGGCCGTGCGTTGGAAATTGTTTTAGAGGCGCGCGGGCGACTCACAAAAGGGTAGAATAAAGTGGGGCCAGGAGGGTTGAAGGAAAAAGATTTATCAAAGCGAGCGTAGGTGTTTGCGCTAAGAAGTCAGGCTTGCGAGGTGGTGGCTCATGGCGAATCGCGGGCGAAGGTTAATGCGAGTGTTGCTGGCGATGTCTCTCGTCGCCAACGCGGTGTTTGTGTGGATGCTGAGAGACGAACTGCCGGAGCGTTTGGCGGCAGTGATCTCATTCCCCGCCGCCGAAAATCCGAATTACGTGCCGCCCGTCGAAGACGGTGCGCCCCTTGTCGTCGCGGAAACGGTCGCTACGCCGGAGCCGACTCCCGACCCGGTAGCAGCAACCCCGTCTCCTTCACCAAACGCCGAGTCGTCTTCCGCGAATTTGTTGATTCCCGTCGAGGGCGTGCGCTCGGAAGATTTGCAGGACACTTACACGGCGTCGCGCTCCGGCGGGCGGGAGCATGATGCGATTGACATTATCGCCCCGCGTGGCACGCCCGTTGTCGCCGTTACGGACGGAACAATCGTTAAGCTTTTCCGCAGCGTCCCCGGCGGCATCACGATCTACCAACTCGACCCGGACGATCGCACGATCTACTACTACGCGCATCTTGAGCGTTACGCCGATGGACTCGCCGAAAATCATTTCGCCCGACGCGGCGAAGTGATCGGCTACGTCGGCGACACGGGCAATTCCGGCGCGGGCAATTATCATCTGCACTTCTCCGTCTCCATCGTCTCCGATCCGAAACGCTGGTGGGACGGACGAAACATCAACCCCTACCCGCTTCTGCGGAAATGATGAAGTAGGAACGCGGAACGATGAATGAAAGAACCTCTGTTTTGCAGTTCATCATTCCGCGTTCATCGTTTATCACTGTGTGCATTATTCATCAATGAGTGTGTTGTTCGCTAATGATGCAAAGGAAGATCTTGGCGTGCGCCTGCCGCCGAAATAAGGTTGATTTTATTGTGAAATCAATGGGCACGAAGGTTGCATTCGTGTGTGAGAACTACGACAGCTTTCAATCTGAGCGAACAAGAATTCAAGTTTACCTCTAACACCTTTTGACGGCGCGACCCTAAAGCGCCGGTGTGAAAAACTAAGGAGCAGCCTGAGAATGAAGAATATCTTACGAACGGCGAGCGTGTGTCTCTTCGCAAGTCTGGCGTTGAGCCTCGGAGCCTGCGTCGCGCCGTCCGATTCAAACACGACGACCACTAACGCTCCGGCGAACACGGCGACGACCACGGGCGCCTCGCCCGCGCCTTCCGCCTCGCCCGCGAACCAAGCGAACGCGAAAGACATGCCCGTTACCCTGCCCGTCCTCGACGCGATGTTTGCCGACGAGGGTTTCGCCGGGCAGTTGAAACAGAACGTGCAACTTAACGATGAACAGATCACGCGCCTGCGTCAGATCGCGCGCGAAGAAACTTCCAAACTTCGTGAGACCGACTCGGATGTTGAGACGAGATCGACCGCGCAAGCCAGCCAACGCGCCGCCGAACAGATTCGTGGCGTCGTGGGCGAAGATAAATTCGATTCGTTCGCAAACTTTGTCCGCACCCGCTGGGCGAGCGGCGGCGAAGAAGGAGGAGGAGACGCTTCCGGCAACAACGCTCCGTCAGGCGGCGCGACCAGCAACCGCCCAAACTCTGTCCCGACCGACACGCGCATCGTCGTCAACGCGCCCGCCTACCGAATGGACGTATTTCGTGACGGGCAACTCGTGAAATCCTACCGGGTCGGCATCGGCTATCCTGAGTTCCCGCTGCCCACAGGTTTGCGCCGCGCCAACACGATCATCTTCAACCCGACGTGGACGCCGCCGGATGAACCGTGGGTTGAGGGTTCGAAGGATATCCGCGCAGGTCAGACGGTCGAGGCGGGAAGCAAATTGAATCCGCTCGGCCCCGTCAAGATTCCCATCGGCTCGCCATCGCTGATTCACGGCGGCAAGTCGCCCGCGAAACTCGGCAGCTTCGCGTCGCACGGCTGCGTCGGGCTGACCTCGCCGCAGGTGCTCGACTTCTCCCGCGTACTCGCCGAAATGTCAGGCACGCAACTCACGCCCGAACAGATCGCCGAATACGGCAAGAACAAATCTGAGACTAAGAACGTGAAGTTGAGCAACTCCGTGCCCGTCGAACTGCGC